>JADGGF010000022.1 GCA_019690055.1 Micromonosporaceae bacterium | reverse complement strand
GCGCCCTGGGCGGCGAACCAGGCGATCATTTCCTCACCATCCACAAGAGACGGCTCATCTTCCCCGATGTCGATCGGGCCCACGACCGCTCCCCAGGCTGTACGAACATCGGCCCCAAAGAAACGGGCTCCGCCGAGTGCGGCGGGTGCATCCTCAATGCCGAACCGTGCGTCGACCAACTTCGCGCCGCGCAAGTCGGCGCCACTGAGGTCAGCCCCCAGGAGCCGTACGGAGGTCATCCTCGCGCCACGAAAGTCGCTGCCCACAAGACGGGCATAGTAGAACTCAACCGCGAACAGATCAGCGTCTCGGAAGATCGCACCGTCCGCTCGACACTTCTCAGCCTCCGCCTTGATCAGATTGGCGCCGGTCAGGTCGGCCTGTCGTAGGTCCGCCCCGATCAGCGTGGCCCGGCCCAGATCGGCACCCGACAGGTTAACCCCAATCAGCACCGTGTTGAACAAGTACGCCCCGCTCAGATCCAACCCACGCAGATCAGCCCCACGAAAATCCAGAAAGTCTGCTGGAAACACCGGAAAGACCTCCGGTTCAGCCGATGCGGCATCCAAGAAGCGGCCCAGCGCCTCCCGAGCCTGCGGATCGGCGGGCCACGCCACCACATCCTCGCGCCGATGACGCCACGGATCCACCATCGAAGAGCAACCTTTCAACCGCCTGAGTGCGCCGTTACCCAACCGTCCTGCCAGCTTTCAGCCAAGAACGGTCACAGCAGCACCCCCTCCCTCATCGGTGGGCGAGGGCAACCCTCGGTGCCCCTTGGGCCGCGAACCAGGAAATCATCTCCTCACCATCCACAAGGGACGGCTCGTCCCCGCCCACATCGATCGGACCGACCACCGATCCCCAGGCCGTACGAACATCGGCCCCAGAAAGACGAGCTCCGCTGAGCACGGCAGGTGCTTCTTCGTCGCCGAACCGCGCGTCGACCAGCTTCGCCCCGCGCAGGTCTGCACCGGTCAGGTCCGCCCCCAAGAACCGTATCGAGGTCATCGTCGCCCCACGAAAGTCGCCTTCCACGAGACGGGCGTAGTAAAACTCGACGGCGAACAGATCAGCGTTTCGGAAAATCGCGCCGTCCGCCCGGCACTGGTAGGCCTCGGCCTTGGTCAACTTGGCACCGGTCAAGTCGGCGTGCCGCAGGTCCGCCCCGTTAAGCGTGGCCTTGACGAGATAGGCGCCGGACAGGTTCACCCCAACCAGCACCGTGTTAAACAGATACGCCTCGCTGAGGTCCAGCCCACGCAGGTCCGCTCCACGTAGGTCCATCAGAGCGGCCCCAAAAATTGGCTGCACCTCAGGCTCAGCACTCATCGCATCCAGATACTTACCTAGGGCCTCCCGGGCCTCTGGATCGTCCGGCCACGCCACCACGTCCTCACGCCGATAACGCCACTGCGACGTCACAGGAAGATCACCCTTCCGTCCCACTCTGGATGGCTCGCCACCCGCGCCCGTAGGTCAGCCCGAGCTGCGTCTGAGAGGTACGTAGTGTCAAGAATGACGTTCTGACCCGCAGCCAACTGATCCGCAACGGCCCGCTCGAACCCGGGGCCATCGTATCGACCAGGCAGGCCTGGCGGCATAGGCTGCCCCGCGTTAGGGGCGGTGGGCGGAAAGATGTCTGTCGGTTGCTTGACGTCCCACGCCTGGCCGGTGGCGTCGAGAAAATCGCCATGGTCAATGGTGTCACCGGTGTGCGGGTCGATGGTCTGGGGCGCCCGGGTGATCGGCCCGGGCAGGTCGCCCCTCGCCTCGAGAATGAGACCGACCTCGGCCTCCCGCAAACCCTTGGGCTTGATTACGCCGCCGTGAGCGGGGTCCCTGGCGAGTTGATCTTGGCGGGCGAGCCATGCGGGCGAACCGTACGGCGGCGTTGTGTATCCACCGCTGCCGCCGATGGACGGGCTGCCGCCACCACTGGTGCCACCGACACCGCTACCGCCGCCGCCCGGTGAGGCGGACCGGTCGAGGCGGCTCAGGATGCCGCGAAGCTCATCGACGTGTCGGGCGAGCCGGCCGGCGGCTTGAAACAGGCGCTCCAGGCTGTTCACCAAGCCATGCAGGAGCCGCGAGATCCGGGCCGCGCATTGGAGCACGAGCGTCGAGACCTGCACGGCGACGAGCGGGGTGGCGTAACCGAGGGAGAGGACCTCCTCGGTGACGTAGACGACGGCCCGCGAGAACGCCATCGCGATCAGGTCCCGCACCAGCACCCGGACGGTGGCGACCACCAGGCCCGCACACTCGGTGATCTCGGCTATCCCCCCGGCTGCGGCGGACAGGCCGGCCACGGCGTTGTGCTGAGCCTGAGCCCAGTTTCGGTAGGCGTCGGCGGCCGATCCCTGCCAGGTCGCGACCTGGCTGAGGGACGCCGTCAGGTCCTGGTGCTGCGTGGCGAGCGCGGCCGAGACGTTGCGCCAGGTCATGGCGTGACCTGCGATCTGGCCGGGATCGCCGGCGAGCCAGTCGAGCACCTCCCGCAGCGGGCCGAACTGCTCCATGAGCGATGCCGCGATGTATTGCAACCCGCTGCCGAACGGGTCGGTGACGAGCGCGAGACCGTCCAGGCCGGCGGCGAGCGAGCCGATCGAAGTATCCACCCAGTTGCCCGTCCGGACACCCTGCACGATGAGCTCGATGTCCTCCGCGATCCAGATACCGGCCCAGATGTCGGAGGGCTGGTCGAGGCGCGGCACCACCAGAGGGTTGATTGTCATGAATACCCACCGAACCCGCGCTGAACGTCGCTGTCAGCCGCGGCGAACTCCCGCGCGGCCGCCGTGAGCCGGGCGCTGGTCTCGTGCAGCGAGTCCGCCGCCGTGCGCAGGCCAGCCATGAGGTCGTCGGACAGCCTGTTGAGCACGTCCGGGACGAACGCGCACACCTGGCCGTACGCGCCGCGGTCCAGGCGCACGACCTCGGCGGCGGCGCGGGCGACCTCGACCTCCTCCGCGACCGCCCCGATCGTCGCGCCGTGCGCCAGCATGCTCGCCGGGTTGACGGCGAGCTCGAACTCACCGGGCTGCATCGTCCCCGCCCAGGCCGAACCGCTCGCGCATCCGAGTGGCGATCGCCGCCGCGACGGGGCTGTCAGAGCCGTACGTGTCCCGGGCCGCGTCGGCGACCTGATCGGCCAGGTCGGCGTGGGCCGCGCGCATCGCGGTCAGGATCTGCCGTGCGATCTCGGAGGCCGCCCACTCTCGGACGCCCTCGCTGAGCCAGAGATCGAGGGGTACGCCGTTGGCATCGACGCTCACCTCAACCAGGCCATCGCGGTCGCGCCCCGTCGCTCGCAGCTCCACCAACCGGCTGGCCAGCGCGTTGGCCCGGGCGACCCGGTCGGCCAGGTCCGACTCCCACTGGTCGATCCGTGCATGCGCCGTCGACAGATCATCAAGCATCGACAACCTCCCGGTCCGCACTGTAGAGCGAACCGGCGGCCGCCGCTGTCCCGTCCGGCGCCCGAATGTCGGGAAGGACGCCTTCTTGGGCATTCAGCGTCAAGAGGGCGTCCTTGCTGACCCGAAGCCCTGATCCAAAGCGGCACGAGCCTCCTGATTGGCCGCGCTGCTGTGAGCGGATCTGCCGTGGGCGGAGATCATGGTGCTGGCCCGAGGGCGCCAAGCACAGTGGACGGCATGAGTAACGACGCGAAGGCCCCGCTGTTCAGCGAGCGGGTGCGGCGGGAACTGTACGAGCAGCGGGTGCTGGTCCTCGACGGCGTCCTGGACGACGACAACGGCACGCTGCTGACCACGCAACTGATCTCGCTGGCAGCCGAGGATCCATCGAGCGACATAGCACTGTGGATTCATTCACCCGGTGGGTCGGTGCCCGCGATGCTGGCCATCCGTGACGTCATGAAGCTCATCCCGTGCGACGTGGCGACGCTGGCGCTGGGCATCGCGTGCAGCGCGGGCCAGTTCCTGCTCTCGGCCGGCACGCGCGGCAAGCGGCGCGCGCTGCCCCACTCCCGCATCCTCATGCACCAGGGATCGGCCGGCATCGCCGGAACCGCCGTCGACATCGAGCTGCAGGCCAACGACCTGCGCCACACCCGCGACACGGTGCTGGGGCTGATCGCCGAGGACACCGGGCAGCCGGTCGAGCGCATCTTCGAGGACTCCCTGCACGACCGGTGGTTCACCGCCGCCGAGGCGCTCGACTACGGGTTCATCGACGCCATCGTGCGGAGCTTCGACGAGATCTCACCCCGCGTCCGCCAGCCGTTCGGTCTCGGCCTGCCCTCGGAAGGGAGCGCCCGATGAGCACATACATGATTCCGAACGTCATCGCGAGCCACCCGCGCGGCGAGCGGATCATGGACGTCTACTCGCACCTGCTCACCGAACGCGTCGTCTACCTCGGCACCCCGGTCGACGCGGGCGTGGCGAACGCGCTCGTGGCCCAGTTGCTGTTCCTCGAGGCGGACAACCCCGAGCGGGACATCCAGCTCTACATCAACTGCGCGGGCGGTGACCCCAGCGCCATGCTCGCCGTCTACGACACGATGCGGTACATCCGCCCGCAGGTGGCCACCACCTGCGTCGGGCAGGCCGTCGGCGTCGGCGCGGTCCTCCTCGCCGCCGGCTCAGCCGGCAAACGCAGCGCGCTCCCCCACGCCCGGATCGTGCTGCACCAGCCCGTCGCCCAGGGGCGCGGCGCGATCCCGGACCTGATCCTTCAGGCCGACGAGGTCGTCCGCGTCCGCGCCGACATCGAACGCATACTCTCCCGGCACACCAGCCAGGACATCGAGCGGCTGCGCGCAGACACCGACCACGACCGGGTCTTCACCGCGGAGGCCGCCAAGGAGTACGGGCTCATCGACCTGGTCATCGAGGAGCGGCAGAGCGTAGCGGCGTAACGGCCCCGGCGTCGTGACCGGCCGAGCGCGGGGACCCCGGACCGCAGCGAGGCCGTGATGGTCCCGGCGCGCAGCGACGCTGTGACGGTGTTGCGCACCCGCGCCGGCCGCTCGGCCAACCGGGGCAGCCCGGCCGGGCGGGCGGTGCGGGCCTTCAGCCGCTCGGCGACGCCGGCGGTGAGGTCGCCGAGCGTCGTGTCCAGCGCGCCGGCCAGCGCGGCGATCATCTCGCTCGAGGGCTCCTTGATGCCGCGCTCCACCTCGGAGAGGTACTGGGGCGACACCCCGGCCCGGCCGGCGGTCTCGGCCAGCGTCTCGCCGCGCGCGTGCCGCAACGCCCGCAGCTGCTCGCCGAGGACGTCGCGCCACAGAGGTTCCTGGCGCCACACCGGTTCCTGGCACCGCTGCGCGGGGGCTTCCTGGCCCCGCTGTCCGGCGGGTTCCTGGCGCCGCGCGGGCTGGGCAGCGTCGGGACGTGCGTCGCGAGGGGGCTCAGTCGCGGCCATGCCTCACGATAAGTCCGCTCCGGCCGCGGACTCACGCCGTGTTCGCGGCCAGCAGAACGCGTGGCACCGGCGCGTACGGCCGAACGATCCGTACGCCTCCACCCGGCGCGTACGGGCGGGCACCCGGCCGGTCCATCGCACCGGCCGGGTGCCGTCGTCCGTCACGGGCGAGCGGCGCCCCGCCGGCTACAGCACCCGGCGGACCCAGCCGTAGCGGTCCTTGGCCCGGCCGCGCTGAATGTCCACGAGGGACTTCTTCAGTGACGCCGCGACCTTGCCCTTGCCCTTGTTGGGCATGGTGAACTCGCCGCCGGCGTAGCGGACCGTGCCGATCGAAGTGATCACCGCGGCCGTCCCGCAGGCGAACGCCTCGACGATCTCGCCGCTGGCGGTGCCGGTGCGCCACTCGTCGAAGGTCACCGGGCGCTCCACGACCTCGCGGCCGGCGGCCCGGGCGAGCGTGATGACCGAGTCGCGGGTGATGCCCGGCAGGATCGTGCCCGACAGCGGCGGCGTGACCAGGTGACCGTCGGCGTGCACGAAGAAGATGTTCATGCCTCCGAGTTCCTCGATGTACTTCATCTTCCGCGCATCGAGGAACACCACCTGGTCGCAGCCGTGCTCGTGCGCCTCCGCCTGCGCGGCGAGGCTCGCCGCGTAGTTGCCGCCGCACTTGGCGGATCCGGTACCGCCGGGCGCCGCCCGAGTGTACGAAGTGGACACCCATAGCGAGACCGGCTTGGCCCCGCCCTTGAAGTACGAGCGCACGGGCGAGGCGATGAGGACATAGAGGTACTCCGAGGCCGGCTTCACGCCGAGGTACACCTCAGAGGCGTACATGAACGGACGCAGATACAGCGACCCCTCGGGGTCGTCCGGCACCCATTCGTGGTCGATCTTGATCAGTTCCTCGAGCGATCCGAGGAACAACTCCTCGGGCAACGGCGCCATCGCCATGCGCAGCGCCGACTCGCGGAACCGGCGGGCGTTGGCGTCGGGCCGGAACAGCGTGACCCCGCCGTCGGGCGTCCGGTACGCCTTGAGACCCTCGAAGATCTCCTGGGCGTAGTGCAGCACCGCCGTCGCCGGGTCCATCGGGATCGGTTTACGAGCCTCCACCCGGGGGTCGTACCAGCCCTTGCCCTCGGCGTACCGGATGGTGACCATGTGGTCGGTGAAGACACGGCCAAAGCCCGGGTCGGCCAGCAGCGCGGACCGCTCGGCGGCGGATACCGGCTTCCGGGTGGGTCGAACGGAGAAGGTGTACTCACCGCCGGTCATGTCGCGCGACCTCCAACAACAGTCGAGGGATCCGTACGGGTGGGATTACAGCGACGCTGTTGCCTCAACCTACCCGAACGGACGTTAAGTGAATAGGTGCGAAAAAACCGCCGCCGACACCACCGGTGGGCTGGTGTCAGGCGGCGGAGTCGCTCGCGAGCGAGGCCAGCCGGTCGCCGACCTCCTCGGTACGCAGCGGGCGAGTGGGGGTACGCCCGGCGAGCTCGGCCGCGACCGCCCGCTGAACCCGCTGGGCGGCCTCCGGGTGGCCGAGGTGATCGAGCATGATCGCTACCGAGAGCACGGCCGCGACCGGGTCCGCGACGCCCTGGCCCGCGATGTCCGGGGCCGAGCCGTGGACGGGCTCGAACATGGACGGGAACTGCCGCGGCGGGTTGATGGAGCCGCTCGCGGCCAGACCGATGCCGCCGGTCACCGCGGCGGCGACGTCGGTGAGGATGTCACCGAAGAGGTTGTCGGTCACGATCACGTCGTACCGCTGGGGCTGGGTCACCAGGAACATCGCGGCCGCGTCGACGTGCTGGTACTCCGTCGTGACGTCGGGGAACTCGCGAGCGACCTCGGCGAACGTACGGCTCCAGAGCCCACCCGCGTGAGTCAGCACGTTGGTCTTGTGCACCAACGTGACCTTGCGCCGCTCCCGCTTGACGGCGCGGGCAAAGGCATCGCGGATGACGCGCTCGACGCCGTGCCGGGTGTTGAGGCTCTCCTCCGTCGCGACCTCGGCCGGGGTGCCGAGGTGCATGTTGCCGCCCGCGCCCGTGTAGAGGCCCTCCGTGCCTTCCCGGACGACCACGAAGTCGATCTCCCCCGCCTTGACGTTGGCCAGCGGCCCGGTCGTGCCGGGCCACAGCCGCGCCGGACGCAGGTTCACGTACTGGTCGAAGGCGAACCGCAGCTTGAGCAGCAGCCCGCGCTCCAGCACTCCCGGCGGCACGCTCGGATCGCCCACCGCGCCGAGCAGAATGGCGTCGTGCTCGGCGAGCTCGGCGAGCACCGAGTCGGGCAGGACCTCGCCGGTGCGGTTGTACCGGGCCGCGCCGAGGTCGTACTCGGTGATCTGGCAGCCGGGCAGCACGGCGTCGAGGACCTTGAGGCCCTGCGCCACCACCTCGGGACCGATACCGTCGCCGGCCACGACGGCGATGGAGGCCGCCTTCCGCTTCGCGGGCTTCGCGGCGGTGGCGCCGCTCTTCGCGGGCCGGCCCTTAGTGACGGCCGGTCCGGCCGGGGCCGGTGCGCCCCGCCCGCTCGTACGTGCCTTCGCGGCCACTACCACCACCTGTCCCAGGACCTGCGACGCCTCGCAAAACCGTAAGCCCGCATCCTAGCCTGCGGTACAGATCTCTCATCATGCGGGCACCGACCCGGCCACCCCATCTCGGGCCCAGGGGTACCCACATCCAACCTCGGGGATATTGCCGCGACCGCCGGTCGCGCCCGCCTAGCCTGAGGTCGTCCGAGTGGACGCTACCGGAAGGGTCGCGGGACGTCCGTGGTCAGCCGGGAACAGAGGCGGACGAGAGAGCCGGGGGACGCGATGAGCCGTACGCAGTTCGGGTTCGCCGTAGGGTTCGCGGTCGTCGCCTTGTGGGCTGCGGTGGGCTTCCTCGTCATGCTCGGCGCCGTCGCCGCCGGCCTGGTCGGGTTCGGGATCGCCCGGGTCCTGGATCGGCAGGTTGACGTCAACGCGTGGATCGAGCGCCTCTCGCCGAGCCGTCGCTGACCAAGCTTCGGCCGTTGCTGACCACGGTGCGACGTCGACGCGGCCCATGAGGAGAACGGGGGAAGGTCGTGACCAGTAGTAGCGTCGGGCGGGGTAGTTCCCAGAGCAACCGAGCCGACACAGACGACCGCCAGCGGAGCGGCGGGATCACCCAGATGATGGGCGGTGCGGGCACGGCGCCGATCGCGGCCGAGACCGGACAGGGCAAGACCCGCATCGCGCCAGATGTCGTCGCCAAGATCGCCGGCCTGGCGGCTCGGGACATTCCCGGTGTGCACTCGATGGGCAGCGGCGTCGCCCGCCGGATCGGACAGCTCCGCGAGCTCATCCCCGGTGGTAGTCAGGCGGCCTCGCAGGGTGTCTCGGTTGACGTCGGCGAGCGGCAGGCCGCCATCGACCTGAACCTGGTGACGGAGTACGGCCAGAGCATCGTCGACATCAGCGACGCGGTTCGGCGCAGCGTGGCCGGCCAGGTCGAGGGCATGACCGGGCTCAAGGTCACCGAGGTCAACATCCAGGTGGACGACATCCACGTCGAGTCGCCGCAGGACTCGCAGCAATCACGGACGCAGTAACCCATGGCAAGGGACCCATGGTTGAGGACTCCATGGTGCGCGTTGAGGACTGCCATGGTGCGCGTTAGGGGTCGCCATGGTGCGGGTTGAGGACATAGCCGCCGCGATCGCCGACGCCGCGCTCGGCGTGCCCGGTGTGGCCGGCCTCAGTCCGGGCCGGGGCGTCGAGGTCAGTACGCCCTACCCCGGCGGAAAGGTGGTCGGCGTCCGCATGGCCGCCGACGGGGTGACCGTGGGGATCACCGCCGATCGCGTACCGCTGCCCCCGATTGCCGACCAGGTCACCGCGGCGGTGCGCCGGGTCCTGTCGGCGGTCGGCGACGACCGTCCGGTGACGGTCGTCATCGACGACGTTCTCCCCGAGGCGCTGAGCCGACGCGTGACGTGAGGGGCCGGCATGCGGACGACCAACCGGATTCTGTCGATTCTGCTCGGCCTGGTGCTGCTGGTCGTGGGGCTCGCCGTCGCGATCGAGACGGCCCTGATCGCGTGGGGCGGTCGGCCGGCGGTCGCGCCGACCGACCGGTGGTACGCGTCGCTGCGCGAGCTCCGCTTCGCGGACGCCCCGTTCCTCACGACCGCGGCGATCACGGCGTTGGTGGGGCTCACGCTCGTCATCCTGCAACTGCGTCCGTGGCCGCCCGAGCGGGTGCAGACCAGCGCCGGGGACGGTCCGCCGCTGTCGATCGCGCGGCGGTCGGTCGAGCACCGAGTCGAGGCGGCGGCGACCCAGGCCGGGGTGGAGCACCCCGCAGCGGCGGTGCGTGGCCGACCCGGCCGGTGGCGGGTGCGGCTGCGGGGCGCGGCCTGGCCCGACCAGCGGGACGCCGTGATGGCGGCGATCCGGGTGGAGCTGGAGCGCCTGTACGCGCCACCCGACACTCCGGTGAGCATCACGCTCCGCCGGCCCGCGAGGAGGGTAGCGTGAACCGCGCACTGTGGACGGTCATCGGCCTCGTGCTGCTCGTGGCCGGCGTGTTCGGGCTCCTGGTGGGCTACGGGGTGCTGTCCTTTGTGGACCGGCAGCAGGTTGTCCTGCCATCCAGCGTAATCGATTTCTGGAACCGCAACGAGGCCTGGCTGCTGGCCCTGACCATCCTCGCTGGCCTGGTGGTGGCCGTGCTCGGGGTGCGCCTGATCCGGGCCCAGCTACGCCGGCGCGGTGGCGCGCCCATGGCCGACCTGTACCTGCCGTCGCCACCCGAGCCGACCGAGGCGCCCCAAGCCGAGGGGGGCACCGAGGTGGCGAGCCGGGCACTGCACCGGGCGCTCCAACGCGACCTCGAGTCGGATCGACAGATCCGTGACGCGACGGTCCGGCTCACCGGCCCGGCCGACCACCCGCGTCTGCGGGTCCGGCTCGCGGTGACCGCCGATGCGGACGTCGCTGCGCTGGCCGATCACGTCGACCGGGCCATGCACCGGTTCACGACGACCAGCGGCCTCCAGCCGGACCTGTCCGAGGTGGTGGTGCGGATCCCGACCCGCGCCCCGGCCCACGTCGAGTAGACCATCGACTCGACCAGTACCGCGCTAGTCCGTGAGGTCGACCGAGGACGCGGCGGTGGCGCCGATCGCGGAGGCGGCCCGGTCGAGCAGCTCCGGCGCGACCGGCGTGTCCACGGTGAGCGTCATGAGCGCCTCTCCGCCGACGCCGCGCCGCGCAACCTGCATGGCGGCGATGTTGACCCCGGCCTCGCCCAGCAAAGTCCCGACGGTCCCCACGACACCGGGGCGGTCGGCGTACCGGAAGAACAGCAGAACCCCCTCCGCCTCCAGCTCCAAGTCGAAGTCGTCCAGGCCCGTCAGGCGCAGCGACTCGCGCGGCCCGGTCAGCGCCGTGCCGGAGACCGTGACCGTACGGCCGTCGAGCAGCGCCCCCCGCAGGGTGACCAGCACCGGATGGTCGAGCGTCTCGGGTGCGGTCGACAGGCCCACCTGGACGCCGCGGTCCGCCGCCAGCAGCGGCGCGTTGACATACGTCACCTGCTCCGCCACCACCGCGGTGAACAGGCCCTTCATGGCGGCGAGCGTGAGGACGCTGACGTCGTGGGCCACCACCTCGCCCCGCACCTCGACGGTGACCGACGGCGCCACCCCACCGGCGACCGCCGTGAAGACCCGCCCGAGCTTCTCCGCCAGCGGCAGCAGTGGCCGGACCTCCTCGGCCACCACGCCGCCCGCCTGCACGTTCACCGCGTCGGGCACGAACTCGCCCTGCAGGGCGAGCTTGACGCTGCGCGCCACGGCGAGGCCGGCCTTGTCCTGCGCCTCGTGGGTCGAGGCCCCCAGGTGCGGGGTCACGACCACGTTATCGAAGGCGAACAGGGGGGACGCGGTGCACGGCTCCTTGGCGAAGACGTCCAGACCGGCACCGGCGACCCGACCCTCGGCGATGGCCTCGGCGAGCGCCTGCTCGTCGATCAGACCGCCCCGGGCGGCGTTGATGATGCGCACCCCGGGCTTGACCATGCGCAGCTCACGCTCGCCGATCAGGCCCACCGTCTCGGGGGTCTTGGGTAGATGGATGGAGATGAAGTCGGACTCGGCCAGCAACTCCTCCAGGCCGACCAGACGCACCCCCAGCTGCGCGGCCCGGGCCGGCTGCACGTACGGATCGTAGGCGATCAGCCGGGTGCCGAAGGCCGCCATGCGCTGCGCGAACAGCACACCGATGCGGCCCAGGCCGATGACGCCCACCGTCTTGCCCTGGATCTCGACACCGGTGAACTTGGAACGCTTCCACTCTCCCGACTTCAACGAGGCGCAGGCGGCCGCCGTGTTGCGGGCGACCGCCAGCAGCAGGGCAACGGCCTGCTCGGCGGCAGAGACGATGTTCGACGTCGGCGCATTCACGACCATGACACCCCGGGCCGTGGCCGCCGGCACGTCTACATTGTCCAGTCCCACCCCGGCCCGGGCCACCACCCGCAGGTTCGGCGCGGCCGCGATCGCCTCGGCGTCGATCTCCGTGGCGCTGCGCACGATCACCGCGTGGGCCTCGCCGAGCGCGGCGAGCAGCGCCGGACGGTCGGTGCCGTCGACATGACGGACCTCGAAGTCATGGGCGAGCACGTCGATCGCCGCTGGCGCGAGCTCCTCGGCGATGAGCACAACGGGCGTAACCATGTTCACCTCGGGGGGCGGTACGGCAGCGACGGCTACCGGGCGGTGGATGTGATCCGGCCAACGGGGCGCCGGAAGCAACACGAGCGCGGCGGTGCGCCCGCAGGGTGAGTCGCCACCGATGGTAGGGCGTAGCCCGTGCCCCGTGCACGCGCCGTGCCGTGACGGCCGTCACCGTCTCGCCGAGGAGACCCGCGCCGGACTGCCGCCGGACAGGTAACCGGTCACGAGTCGACGGGCGACCGTCGACCCGTGACCGGTCAACGCACGACTGGTCAGTGGCCAACGCACGACCAATCAGTAGTCGTCGCTCCCTCGGCCCCGACCGCGGTGATCGTCGTCATCGTCGCCCCCGCCGTGATGGTCGTCGGGGCCGAGATTGACCACGGGCACGCCCTGGGCACATGTCGCGGTCACCTTGTAGTCGGCGGCCACGTCGCTCTCGAACCGCACGCTCACCTCGGCCGCCGGACCCCGCACCGGATCGTCTGCGCGCCATCCGGGGTTGGGGCTCCAGCCGACCAGGCTCGCGAGGGCGCCGTCACAGTGAACCGTGACGATCCCTGGGGTGAGGGTGGAGGTGAGGTCGCCGGCCCCGCCGACCACGGTGGTCGTCGACGTCGCCGTGCCGGGCGTGCCGGAGGTCGTCGGTGTGGACGTGGTGGGCGTGGTCGTGGCGGCGGCCAGCGCGTCGGCCACCTGCTGTGGGGAGCGGACCGAGTCGTCGGCCACCAGAGATGCGGTAATGAGCGCCGTGGCCGTGGCGGTCACCGCGACGGCCGCGATGACCCAGACCAGCGGGCGCACTGAGGATCTGTTCATGGGGCCGATCCTGGCTCGGTCGTAGTTAATGTCGCGCTAAAGACAGCTCAAAGGTAGGCCGCGGGAGCGGCAGGTCAAAGGCAGGCCGCGGGAGCGGCAGGTCAAAGGCAGGCCGCGGGAGCGGCAGGTCAAAGGCAGGCCGCGGGAGCGGCAGATCAGAGGCAGGCCGCGGGCGCGGCAAGCCAAGGTAGGCCGCGTCAGGTGGTCCGCGTCAGCGGCAGGTCACGGTACCGTGCAGCGCATGCCCCACATCCTCGTGGTGGAGGACGAGCCGCAGGTCCGGTCGGCCCTGCTGCGCGCGCTGGCCGACCGCGGCTACGCGACGAGCTGGGCCGCGACCGGCATGGCCGCGCTCGAGCAGGCGGTCCGTGACCGACCCGATCTCGTCCTCATCGACCTGGGACTGCCCGATGTGGACGGACACGACGTTTTACGCATGCTCCGCGGGGTGAGCACGGTGCCGGTCATCGTCGCGACCGCGCGCGAGGAGGAGAGCGAGATCGTCCGGGCGCTGGATTCCGGGGCCGACGACTACCTGGTCAAGCCGTTCGGCGCGAACCAGCTCGACGCCCGGATCCGCGCCGTGCTGCGCCGCACCGAGGCCGGCTCGCGCGCTCCCCAACCCGTGGTCGTCGGCCCGCTCACGGTCGACCTGGCCGCCCGCGTCGCCACCGTGCACGGGCAGACGCTGGACCTCACGCCCCGCGAGTTCGATCTCCTCGCCTACCTGGCGCAACGGGCGGGAACGGTGGTGACGAAGCGAGAGCTGATGGCGGAGGTGTGGCGAGCGCCCTACGGGGCGGCCGACAAGACCGTGGACGTGCACCTGTCCTGGCTGCGCCGCAAGCTCGGCGAGACCGCCGACAAGCCCCAGTTCCTGCACACGGTTCGGGGCGTGGGAGTGCGGTTCGGCTGGGCGGAGCCGCCGACGACGGGCGGCGACGACTCGGACGCCGAAGCACCGCTGGCCGGCGTCGACGAGGTGCCGCCGCCATGACCGGGGTCCGGGCTCAGGTGAACCTGCTCGTGGCGACCACCACCGCCGTGGTCCTGGCCGCGTTTCTGGCCCCGCTGGGCGTTGTCCTGCGCATGACGGCCGAGCAGCGGGCGATCGCCGACGCGACCACGCGCGCCCAGGCGGCCGCGGCCCTGGTGGCCGTGGGCCAGACGCCGCGCGACGACGAGGTGGCGTTGACCGTCTTCTACAGCGACGGCACCACCGTCGGCGCTCCGGCCCGGCGCGGGCCCGCGGTCGAGCTGGCCAGCCGGGGCGAGGCGTTCGCCGCCCGCACCACCGGCGGGGTGGAGGTGCTCGTCCCGGTCAACGGCCTGTCCACCGGTACCCCGGTGGTGCGGGTGTTCGTCCCCGACAGTTCACTCCACAGTGGAGTGTTGCGGAGCTGGCTGCTGCTCGCGGCGGTCGGGCTGGTGCTCGTCGGGCTCAGTCTGCTGCTCGCGGACCGGCTCGGTCGCCGTCTGGTCGGCTCGGTCACCGCGCTCGCCGCGACCGCCGACCGGCTGGCCGCCGGTGACCTGACCGTACGGGCGGCAACGACCGGCCCGCCCGAGCTGCAGCGGGTGGCGGCCGAGCTCAACCGGCTGGCCGCCCGGATCGGCGAGCTGCTGCAGGCCGAGCGGGACGAGGTGGCGAGCCTGGCCCACCGGTTGCGCACGCCACTGACCGCGCTGCGCCTGGACATCGACGCCGTACGGGATCCGCAGGAGCGAGCGCGGCTCGGGTCCGATGTGGAGGCGCTGATCCGCGAGGTGGACGAGCTGATCCGCACGGCCCGTCGCCCGGTCCGGGCGGGCGTGCACCCGCAGGCCGATCTGGTGGCCGTGGTGGCGGAGCGTACGGCCTTCTGGTCGGCGCTCGCCGAGGAGTCGGGCCGTCCCATCGAGCTCGCCCTGCCGCCGGGACCGGCCGTGGTGGCCGTCCCCGCCCCCGACCTGGCCGCGGCGCTGGATGCCCTGCTGGGCAACGTGTTCAGCCACACACCGGACGGTGCGCCCGTGAAGGTGTCGGTGACCGCGACCGCCGACCGGTGCGTCCTCCGCGTCGAGGACGGCGGCCCGGGCTTCCCGGTTGCATCGAAGCCCTCCCATGACGACACCACCGGCTCCACCGGTCTGGGCCTCGACATCGCCCGGCGGACGGCCGAGGTGGCCGGCGGCACCATGGGCCTGGGCACCAGCCCGCTCGGCGGCGCCCTCGTCGAGCTGTCCTTCCCCACGACCCCGGGACCCCGGGATCGCGCCCAACCCGCCATGATCGTCACCCCGCCATGACCTGGGACAGCAGCCGCTCCGCCACCTCGACGAAACCCGCCGGGCCCACCCCGTCGACCCGAATAACCCCGGCGACATCGAGCTGCGCCCACGTACCGTCCGGCCGCCGAACCTGGTAGGGATGCGCGACCGCAGCGAGCATCGGGGCGTCGTTGGGCGCATCACCAACGGCCCAGCTCGTCGCCGGCAGCAGTCGGGCGAGGATGGCGCGGACCGCGGTGCCCTTGTCGTGCAGGCCCGTCGCGGTGAGGAACCGTCCCCCGCGCACGGCGCGCAGGCCGCGCCGCCGCAGCTCGCCCTGCAGGGCGGTGACGCTGCCGTGCAGGACCACGAAGCTCTCCGAGTAGGCCCGGGTTCGGGCCGCCCGGGCCGCTGACAGCGTGAGTCCGGTGAGCGCGGCCACCTCGGCGTCGCTCATGTCTCCGAAGCCCCGCACCGTCACCTCCGCCGCGGCCGCCGCGGCCGCCAGGCCGGCGCGCACCTGGTCGTACGGCGTCCCGTGGACGGTGGGCGCGGCCGGGCCGGGCCAGCGGATCTCCGCCCCGTTCTCGGCGACCCAGCCGTCGCGCAGACCGAGCTCGGCGACGATCGGGCCGAGCTCGGCGCCGGTCTTGGACGTCACGGGAATCACCGCGACACCGCTGGCCTGCAGGCGCTCGACAGCGGCGCGCGCCGGACCCGGTCGGTAGTCGTGGTGGCTCAGCAGGGTCCCGTCGAGGTCGGTGAACAGGATCCGGTCACGCATCGACGGAGGCATCCGCCTGGGACGACAGTAACTCCCCGCAGCCTGCCGGAGCGGAATCCCCGAGCAATGCGGGACGCCGGATCGGGGCATCCCCCCGGACGCCGACGATCTCGCGGCGCTGCATCTGCCGGAAGCTCGACGCCTCGGCCACCAGCGCGTCATAGAAGATGTCCAGCGCCATCGTGGCGACCGGCGGGTAGATGCGCTCGGTCGGTGGTCGTGTCCCGGGCTCGATCGCGCCCTCCGCCTCCAGGAACTCCTGGATGGCGTCGCGCACCGAGGGCGGGCAGATCGGCGAGTGGTACAGGGCGTTGAGGGCCTGCGTGCGCATGCCCTGGACGTGCTCGGCGCCCTTGTCGTCGTGGAAGTGCGGGTTGCGGGACTCGATCTGCACGACGTTGACCGAGCTACCCAACACGTCGGCGTGGGGCGTGTCGAGCAGCCCGCCGAACTGCTCGAAAAGATCGATGAAGTGGTAGGGCTCGACGGCGAATCCGCTGGCGGTGCGCAGGCGTACGGCCAGATCCATGGTCAGCGCGTGCTCGCCCGAGTTCCCGGTCGCGATGACGTCGGTCCCGAAACCGCTGTACTCACCGATGAGCCGGTTGAGGAACTGGTTGACCACCTCGGAGCTGCGACCCCAGCGGCTGAAGAACATCCGGCCGTCGCGCAGCTTCGGCTTGGATCCCCAACAGATGCGGACCATGCTGAACGGTCCCCCGGCCAGGTGCAGCCCGGCCGCGTACGCCTTGCAGTACTCGGTCACCGCGCCCGGTACATAGTTATCTGCATCGACATAGCCGATGTACCGCCGACCTGAGAGCGCGGCCAGGGCCGTGCCGACCAGCATCGCCTCGCCCTTGCCGTTGTGCACGAGGCCGTCGTCGCCCACCAGCTCGGGCATCCCGGCCGCCTTGACCGCGGCCGCCAGACCCGGGTCGCGCTGGTGCACCGACAGCGCCGGCCGTTGGGAGACGCGACAGAACTGCTCCAGCACCTCCACTTCCTCCGCGTACTGGTCAACCGGCACGCGGTCGCTGTTGGAGACCAGGACGATGAGGCAGTCGTGCGGGATCCCCGACAGGACTCCCTCGATGACCTTCCTGGTCTCGTTCTTGCACGGGACGACAACGACGAGATCTGCTTCGATCTCCCGGATCCTGCTCGTGGGGACGCACTGCACCGCAGCCAGATCGCTGGCCAGGTCATCGCCTCGGTCCGGCCCCGAGTCAATCTCGATGACCCGCTGCAGGTTGCGGATGCGTACGGCGCCGAAGCGCTCCGTCCGGTGGGGGTACTCCAGCCGCATGCGCGGACCATACCCACGGGTATTGACGATTGCGTGACATCCCGGACCTAATTTGCCCGGGTTTGGCAGGATTTGTCATGACGGTTCTGCCGCAACCGGGGCCCTGTTGATCTAGGGCGAGCCCTAGATCAACAGGGTGGCTCGAGTCCGTCAGGCCCTCACAACGCCGGCCCGGCGTCAGGCGGTCTCCGTGATCGGGCGGTCGACCCAGGACATCATCCCGCGCAGCTTGCGCCCGGTCTCCTCGATCGGGTGCGCCGCGGCCTCTTCCCGCCACTTGGTGAAGTTGGGGCGGCCCGCGTCGTCCTCGGCGATCCACTCCCGGGCGAATTCTCCGCTTTGAATCTCGCTGAGGATCTTGCGCATCTCGTCCTTCACCCGGGCATCGATGATCCGCGGGCCCCGCGAGTAGTCGCCGTACTCGGCCGTGTCGGAGATGGAGTACCGCATCCGAGCGATACCGCCCTCATACATGAGGTCCACGATGAGCTTGAGCTCGTGCAGGCACTCGAAGTACGCCACCTCGGGCGCGTACCCGGCCTCGGTGAGCACCTCGAAGCCGGCCTGCACCAGCGCCGTGGCACCGCCGCAGAGCACCGCCTGCTCGCCGAAGAGGTCGGTCTCGGTCTCCTCCTTGAAGGTGGTCTTGATCGCGCCGGCGCGGGTACCGCCGATCGCCTTCGCGTAGGACAGGGCGAGCGCCCAGGCCTGCCCGGAGGCGTCCTGCTCCACGGCGACCAGCACCGGGACGCCCTTGCCGTCGACGAACTGCCGGCGCACCAGGTGACCCGGGCCCTTGGGCGCCACCATGGCAACGTCCACGTCGGACGGTGGCGTGATCAGGTTGAACCGGATGTTCAGCCCGTGCCCGAAGAAGAGCGCCTTGCCCGCGGTCAGCGAGGGCGCGATGTCCTCCGCGTAGATGCGGCGCTGGGCGGTGTCGGGCGCGAGCACCATGATGAGGTCCGCCTCGGCGGCGGCCTCGGCCGGCGTGACCACCCGCAGGCCCTGCTCCTCGGCCTTGGCGCGGCTCTTCGACCCCTCGGGCAGCCCGATGCGCACGTCGACGCCGGAGTCGCGCAGGGAGAGCGCGTGCGCGTGGCCCTGGCTGCCGTAGCCGATGACGGCCACCTTCCGGCCCTGGATCACCGACAGGTCGGCGTCGTCGTCGTAGTAGACCTCTGCGGCCATGTGTTGTGTCCTCACCTTTCCTCTGGGCGCGCCCGGTGCGCTGCTCGCTCGCCGCGATGCTCCCGGGACCCGCGTGGCATCTCTCGCCGAGTGACCTGTCAGGCCGCTCGCAGGACAGGGGCGGTGATCGACCGGGAGCCCCGCCCGATCGCCACCAGACCCGACTGCACCATCTCCTTGATTCCGAACGGTTCGAGGTCGCGCAACAGCGCCTCGATCTTCTCCGCGGTCCCGGTCGCCTCGATGGTCAGGGCGTCGGGGGCGACGTCGACCACCTTGGCCCGGAACATCTGGACCGTCTCGAGAACCTGCGAGCGCTGGGTCCGGTCGGCGCGGACCTTGACCAGCAGCAGCTCGCGCTGCACCGAGTTGCCCGGCTCCAGCTCAACGATCTTCAAGACATTCACGAGCTTGTTGAGCTGCTTGGTGACCTGCTCCAGCGGCGAATCCTCGGCATTGACGACGATCGTAATGCGGGAGATCTCGGGACGCTCGGTCTCACCGACCGCGAGCGAATCGATGTTGAATCCGCGGCGGGAGAACAGGCCGGCCACGCGGGCCAGGACCCCTGGCTTGTTCTCGACCAGCACCGACAGCGTGTGCTTGTTCAATCTGTGTCATCCTCCTCGAGGTCAGGAAGGTTCCTCGATGCCCTGAACGCCGCCTCTGTGTCAGGAAGGCGTCCTTCCTGGGCACCAGGCGTCAACAAGGCGTCCTTCCTGACAAACTCACACGTCGTCCTCGTCGAACACCGGCCGAACGCCGCGAGCGAACATGATCTCATCATTGCTGGTGCCGGCGGGGACCATGGGCCACACCATGGCGTCCTTGCCGACCACGAAGTCGACGACCACCGGGCCGTCATTGATCTTCATTGCCATCTCGATGGTGCGATCCACCTCGTCGGCGGTCTCGCAGCGCAGCCCGGTGCAGCCCAGCGCCTCGGCGAGCTTCACGAAGTCGGGGATGCGGTGCTTGTGGGTGCCGAGGTCGGTGTTGGAGTAGCGCTCGTTGTAGAAGAGCGTCTGCCACTGCCGCACCATGCCGAGGTTGCCGTTGTTGATGATGGCCACCTTGATCGGGATGCCCTCCAGGGCGCACGTGGCCAACTCCTGGTTGGTCATCTGGAAGCAACCATCACCGTCGATCGCCCAGACCACCGCGTCGGGCCGGCCCACCTTGGCCCCCATGGCCGCCGGCACGGCGTAGCCCTGGTGCCCAGCCCGCCCGAGTTCAGCCAGGTGCCCGGCTTCTCGTACGAGATGAACTGCGAGGCCCACATCTGGTG
>JADGGF010000490.1 GCA_019690055.1 Micromonosporaceae bacterium | reverse complement strand
ATGGGTGGGTGACCGAGGGTGTGCTGGAGCGGTTCGGGGAGGCGACCCGAGCCTGGTTCACGGCCGCCTTCGCCGAGCCGACCCCGGCCCAGGCGGGCGCCTGGTCGGCGATCAGCGCCGGTAAGCACGCGCTGGTCGTCGCCCCGACCGGCTCGGGCAAGACACTGGCGGCGTTCCTGTGGGCGCTGGACCGCCTCGCCCGCGAGCGGGGGCCCGCGTCCGGAGGCGAGCCGGGCGCCGGAGCCGGCCCGACGCCGGCCCGGGGGTGCCGGGTCCTCTACGTCAGCCCGCTCAAGGCCCTCGCCGCCGATGTGGAGCGGAACCTGCGCGCCCCGCTGGCCGGCATCCGGCAGGCGGCCGTACGGCTGGGCCTGCCGCCGCCCGACATCACCGTCGCGATGCGCACCGGCGACACGCCCGCCGACGAGCGCCGGGCCTTCGCCCGGACGCCGACCGACATCCTCATCACCACGCCCGAGTCGCTGTTCCTGCTGCTGACCTCCTCCGCCCGGGAGGCGCTGCGCACGGTCGACACGGTCATCGTCGACGAGGTGCACGCGATCGCCGCCACCAAGCGCGGCGCCCACCTCGCCCTCTCCCTGGAGCGGCTCGACGCTCTGCTGCCCCGGCCGGCTCAGCGGATCGGGCTGTCGGCGACCGTGCGCCCGCTCGAGGAGGTCGCCCGTTTCCTCGGCGGCGCCGCCCCGGTGGAGGTGGTGAACCCCCCGGCGCGGAAGACCATCGAGATCACGGTCGAGGTACCGGTCGAGGACATGACCCGGCTCGACGAGACCGACGACGGGCACCTGCCCGGCGACGCGGCCGGCTCGACGCCGTACGGTGGGCAACCCGACGGCCCACCCGGCAGCGGTCGACAGGCGTCGATCTGGCCGGCCGTCGAGCGCCGCGTCTACGATCTCATCACTGCCCATCGTTCGACGATCGTCTTTGTCAACTCCCGCCGGCTGGCCGAGCGCCTCTGCGCCCGCCTCAACGAGCTCGCCGCCGCCCACGCCGTCCCCGAAACCGACGTTGATCTAGGGCTTGGAGTGGTGGATGGAGATCAACTCACCACCCCAAGCCCTAGATCAACAGAGGGTCGAGGACGAACCGGGGGTCGGGCGCCGGCGGAGACGATGGCCCAGTCCCCGATCGCGGCCGGGGCGACCCCCGTGGTGGCCCGGGCGCACCACGGGAGCGTGTCCCAGCAGGAGCGCAAGCACATCGAGGAGGCGCTCAAGTCCGGGCACCTGCCGGCGGTCGTCGCAACCAGCTCGCTGGAGCTGGGCATCGACATGGGCTCGGTCGACCTGGTGGTGCAGATCGAGGCACCGCCGTCGGTGGCGGCCGGGCTGCAGCGGGTCGGCCGGGCCGGACATCAGGTCGGGGCGGTGTCGCGGGGTGTGGTCTTCCCGAAGCACCGCGGCGACCTGCTCTCCTGCGCGGTCACGGCCCAGCGCATGCATGCCGGCGAGATCGAGCAGATTCGCTACCCGCGCAATCCGCTGGACGTGCTGGCGCAGCACATCGTGGCGATGGCCGCGATGGATCCGTGGCACATCGACGACCTGGCGACCCTGGTGCGGCGGGCCGCTCCGTTCGCCGACCTGCCGGCCTCGGCGCTGGTCGCGACGCTGGACATGCTGGCCGGCCGGTACCCGTCCACCGCCTTCGCCGAGCTGCGGCCCCGCATCGACTGGGATCGGGCGACCGACATCATCACCGGCCGCCGCGGCGCGCAGCACCTGGCGGTCACCAACGGCGGCACGATCCCCGACCGCGGCCTCTTCGGGGTCTTCCTCGCCGGCTCCGACAAGCCGGCCCGGGTCGGCGAGCTCGACGAGGAGATGGTGTACGAGTCGCGGGTCGGCGACGTGTTCCTGCTCGGCTCCACGTCGTGGCGCATCGAGGAGATCACCCCCGACCGGGTGCTGGTCTCCCCGGCCCCGGGCGCGCCGGCGCGCATGCCGTTCTGGAAAGGCGACCAACCCGGCCGGCCCGTCGAGCTCGGCAAGGCGATCGGGGCGACGCTGCGCCGGATCGCTGCCGAGCCTCGCGACCAGGCCCGGCAGGACCTCGCCGGCAGCGGGCTGGACGACTGGGCGGTCGACAACCTTCTGTCCTATGTGGACGACCAGCGGGAGGCGACGAGGCACCTGCCCGACGACCGGACGGTCGTGGTCGAGCGGTTCCGCGACGAGCTGGGTGACTGGCGGCTGGTCGTGCACTGCCTGCTCGGGGCGAAGGTCAACGGCGCCTGGGCCCTGGCGATCGGCCGGCGGCTCACCCAGCGCTACGGCCTGGACGCGCAGGTGCTGCCCAGCGACGACGGCATCGTGGTCCGCCTGCCCGACATGCTCGACGCTCAGGGTCACGACGACAAGCCCGGCGCCGAGCTGGTGGCCTTCGACCCGGACGAGATCGCGGCGATCGTGGAGGAGTCGGTCGGCACGTCCGCCATGTTCGCGGCCCGGTTCCGGGAGTGCGCCGCCCGCGCGCTGCTCCTACCGCGCCGCGACCCGCGCCGCCGATCGCCGCTGTGGCAGCAGCGCCAGCGCGCCGCCCAGCTGCTCGACGTGGCCCGCGAGTTCCCCGAGTTCCCAGTCACGCTCGAGGCGGCCCGCGAGTGCCTGCAGGACGTGCTCGACGTGCCCGGCCTGGTCGCGTTGATGCGCGACCTGTCGGCCCGCCGGGTCCGGCTGGTCGAGGTCGAGACCCAGCGACCATCGCCGTTCGCCCGGTCGCTGCTGTTCGGGTACGTCGGTGCGTTCCTGTACGGCGGTGACGTCCCACTCGCCGAGCGGCGCGCCGCCGCCCTGGCCCTGGACACGACCCTGCTCGGCGAGCTGCTCGGCCGGGTGGAGCTGCGCGACCTGCTCGACCCCGGGGTGGTCATCGAGACCGAGCGTCGCCTGCAGTGGCTCGACGGCAGCCGTACGCTGCGCGACGCGGACGACCTCGCAGAAATGCTCCGGGTCCTGGGGGATCTGTCCAGGCAGGAGGCTCTCGCCCGGGGCGCCCGGCCGGAGTGGCTGGACGAGCTGGTGGCGGCGCGACGGGCGCTGGTCGTCCGCATCGCCGGCGAGCAGCGGTACGTCCTCGTGGAGGACGCCGCCCGGATGCGCGACGGGCTCGGGGTCGCCCTGCCGGTCGGGGTCGCCCACGCCTTCCTGGAACCGGTGGCCGATCCCGTCGGCGACCTGGTCGCCCGGTACGCCCGCACCCACGGTCCGTTCACCGCGGCCGCCTGCGCCGAGCGGTTCGGCCTCGGGGTCTTCGTGGTGGAACAGGCGCTCAAGCAGCTGGCCGCCGCCGGCCGGGTCACCGCGGGTGAGTTCACGCCGGCCGAGGTGCCAGGCGCTCCCGGCGGCGGGGAGTGGTGCGACGTCGAGGTGCTGCGGCTGCTGCGCCGACGGTCGCTGGCCGCGCTGCGCAAAGAGATTGAGCCCGTACCGCCGGCGGTGCTGGCCGCCTTCCTGCCCCGCTGGCACCAAATCGGCAGCCGGTCCGCCCACGGGACGGAGGCGGTGGCCGCCGCGATCGACCAGCTGCAGGGCGCGCCGATCCCCGCCTCGGCCTGGGAGCGGCTCGTGCTGCCGGCCCGGGTCGCCGATTACACCCCCGCCTACCTCGACGAGCTGTGTGCCTCGGGCGAACTGGTCTGGGCGGGGGCGGGCTCGATCCC
>JADGGF010000489.1 GCA_019690055.1 Micromonosporaceae bacterium | reverse complement strand
GGGCGCGCGCCGGGTCGTGGGGTCTGTCGTCCGGGGGTCTGTCACCTGTGACGGTCGGTCGTCACCGCAGGTCGGCGGCGAGGTCGGCGTAGGGGCCGGTGCCGTAGAGGGCGTTGATGATGTCGCCGGCCTGCTTCTCGTGCTTGGCGTAGTGGTTGGGGTAGGCCGAGACCTGGACCTTCTGGGCGGCCTGGGTCAGCGGCATGTCCTGCCAGCCCTCGATGTCGAGCAGGCCGCGGTTGTTCTTGGTGCCCTCGAAGAAGGCCTTGGTCGCGTAGTGGGGGTCGGTGATCTGCTCGGCCGTGCCCCAGCCGCTGGACGGCCGCTGCTGGAACAGGCCCTGCGAGTCGTGGTCATTCTTGGCACCCAGGTGGCCCAGATTCTTCAGGTTGGTCTCCTGCAGCGAGGTGGCCACGGCGATGGTCCAGGCGCGCGGCGGCAGGCCCATCTCCTTGGCGGTGTCCACGATCGCCTTGGCGTTTTCCAGCTGCTCCTTGGTCGGCGTGAACGTCTTCTGCTCGGCCGTGATCGGCAGCGGGTGCAGCTCCTGCTCGCTCGGCGCCGCCGTCTGCGGGCCGTTCTGCGCAGTGACCTGCTGGACCACGGCGGCGGCCTGGTCGTGCGTCGGGGTCGCGTCGGCGGCCAGGGCCGGCGTCGTCGTGCCGAGGATGCTGGCCAGCGCGAACGCGCCACCGGTGAACAGGGTCTGCAGTCGGGTCAGCTTGCGAGTCGTCAGCGTGCGGGTCATCAGCACAGTCCTCACGTCTCTCTCGTCGAGGGAGCGCGCCCACCGCCGGTGCGGCGTCCCGCGGCACATGCCGGAGGCCGGGTCAGGAAGGACTCCCTCCTGACGCCTGGTGCCTAAGAAGGCGTCCTTCCAGGCACCGCCCCGACCAGCCGGGACACCACCGCACCCGTAGGCGCAGCGATCCGATTCGGGGAGGACCACCCGCGGGCCGCGCTCACTATCAGTGAGGGCCTCGGCGGGCGTCCCACACACCGGGCGTTCCGGCGTGCGTAGGGTCCAACCACCCGGGGCCCGGGACCTATCCCGAGCGGGGCTCATGTAACCCCGGTCACGGAGAGTGAGCACTCGTTGGGTGGTTTGGGGGGGTTACGACTCCCAGATCTGGGAGGCTGTCCCCGATATGACCCAAGCCAACGGCCCTCAGCGGTCCCCGTCGCCTGCTGACAAACCGGACACGACGGGCGAAACCATGCGCGAACGCCTGCAGCGCATGCGCGCCGGAACCGAGGAACCGCCCCCGGAACGGGAGGAGCCGGCGGCGCGGGCACCCCGGATCGCCCGCAAGGAGCCCGGCCGGAGGGTTCGGGAGCAGAAGCGCACCGCCGCCGTCCGGGAACCGAGGCCGCCCGCGGCCGACCGGCGGCGGGCGACCGCTCGGGAGCCCGGACGGACCCCCGAGCCGGAGCCACCATCGGCCGTACGGGAGCCCGGACCGACGCCCGAGCCGGAGGCACCACCGGCCGTACGGCCGGACGAGGGCCACCGGGCCGACCAGGGTGACGGTGGTGCGCAGGCCGAGGTGGTGAGCGAACGCCTGGCCGCCCGGCTGGCCGCGCTGCGTTCCGAGCGGGGCTGGTCGCTGCAGGACCTGGCGCGGCGCACCGGGGTGAGCCGGTCGAACCTGTCCCGGATCGAGCGCGGTGAGATCAGCCCCACCGCCGACGTGCTGGTCCGGCTCGCGGCCGCCTACGACCAGACCCTGTCCGCGCTCATGGCGGAGGTGGAGTCGCAGCCCCGCTCCCTGGTCCGGGCGGCGGAGCAGGCGGTCACCGGGGAGGACGCCTGGCGCCGCCGGGTCGTCTCGCCGCCCTACCCGGGCCTGGCCGGCTCGATCACCGACGCGCAGCTCCTGCCCGGCAGTGACGTGACGTACGACCCGCCGCTGCCCGGAGCCGAGCATCACCTGTGGCTGATCACCGGCTCGCTCGAGGTCACGCTGGCCGCGGAGTCGCCGGCCGGGCCGGCCGCGGGTGAGGCCGACGACGACCCCGAGGTGCGGGCGGAGAAGGAGGGCGACTTCGTCCTGATCCGGGGCGACTGCCTACGCCTGCGCCTGTGGGGCCCGGCCCGGCTGCGCTGCCTGAGCCCCGATCCGGCGCGCTACGCCCTCTTCACGGTCGCGCCCGCGCCGGCGCCCTGAGGCATGACCACGCAGACTCCCCGACACACCACCGCGCAGTTCTCGGACATCCGGCCCCACCAAGAGAGAAACAGGCTGCCCGGATTGCCGGAACTCGCCACTTCCCCGCACCGGGGGCCGGTTGTTCGATAACGAACCTTATGTCAAGTTGAGCTGGACCAAGGGTCGACGGCGGTCGGTGCGCTGGACCCGATGGAGCGAGGTGGGTTCAGCCCGGCGGTTGGCGCTCTGAGGTCGACGGTCGGCGCTGGCGCAACCAGGGCCGGGCGCGGCCGGGCCCGCCACCAACCGATGCCGTTAATGAAGATCACGAGGGTGAGCAGGACCAGGCAGAGCAGGAAGCCCTGGCCCGTCTGCACGTAATCCCGGGCCGTCTTCGTCGCGTCCAGTGTCACGCCCTCGGCCGCCATCCGGGCCAGGTGGTCGGAGAGCCGCACGGTGAGCTCGGCTACGACCAGCACCTGGCCGACCAGCAGCGCGGCCGCGCCGGCGGCGGCGAGGGCGGCGACAGTCGCCCGTCGGGTCCGGACGGATCGCACCCTGATCGCCGCGGCCCCCGCCGCGACGATCGCGACCAGCGCCGCCGCGAGCGCGGGCTGCGGTGGCAGGCGATCGTCCTCCCCCGGCGGCACCGGCCGCTCGTGCCCGTCGGTCACCTCCGGCCGCCCGCCGATCACCAGCGCGACGCCGTTGTAGCTGGTCGTGCCGCCCGGGCTTGCCCCGGCGTAGCCGCCCGGTGTGTCGCAGGCGACCGAGACGAACGGCAGGGCGAAGCATGCCATGGCCAACAGCAGGGTCATCGGGTTGAACCATCGACCAGCCTTGCGCACCACCCGCCAAGCGTAGGTGCTCACGGAGCGGCTGGGAAGGTGGCTACTGATGGCGGCCGGAGGCCGTTCGGGCGGGTCGGCGCGAGCCGACGACGACCGAGGCCAGCGTCGCCCGGTCATCGTCGATCGCCTGAGCGGCTAGCCTCGGGGATCCCGCCAGGAAGGATCGCGACCGATGAAGCCGATCAACCTGTCCTGGACGCTGGCGTCGGCCGGGACGTCGACCCGAGGGCCGTACTGCCCGCTGGCGCGCATCGCCTCCTCGTACGGTTCGGCACCGGCGAGGATGGCCGCACACCGGGCGGGATCGAGATCGGGGTCGATACCCAGCGCGCGGGCCAGATCCCACGTGTGCATGAAGATGTCGACGGTGTAGAGCTGGTCGATCGCCTGGGTCAGCGGCATCTCGCCGATGTGCGGGTTGCGCACCACCCGGTCACCGGGATCGTCCAGCAGCGCCTGGATGTCGGCCGAACGCGCGACCCAGGCGGCGACCGGGTCGTCGGCGACTTTCGGTACTTCCGGCAGGTCGATGCCCGCGCTTGAGGACAGGAACGCCGGGAACCAGTCGATGAGATGCCCGACGACATCCCGAGCCGTCCATCCGTCCACAGGGGACGGTCTGGCCCAGTCCTCCGGCGACGCGGCACGGGCGATGTCCAGGAACCGCCCGGCAACGTACCGATGTTCGTCCGCCGGCGACAGATCGCTCAA
>JADGGF010000488.1 GCA_019690055.1 Micromonosporaceae bacterium | reverse complement strand
GTACGCGTACGCCCGTTCCCGCCCGCGCCCGACCCGGCCCCGGATCTGGTGCAGCTGGGCCAGGCCCAGCAGGTCGGCCCGTTCCACGATCAGCGTGTTCGCGTTGGGAATGTCGATGCCTGACTCGATGATCGTGGTGCAGACGAGTACGTCGTATTGCTTCTCCCAGAAGGCCACCATGACCTTCTCCAGCGCGTCCTCGCCCATCTGCCCGTGGGCCACGGCGACGCGGGCCTCGGGTACCAGCTCGCGCACCTTGCGCGCCGCCCGCTCGATCGTCTCCACCCGGTTGTGCACGTAGAAGACCTGTCCGTCGCGCAGCAGCTCGCGGTGGATCGCGGCGGCGACCTGCCGGTCGTTCTGCGCGCCGACGTAGGTCAGCACCGGGTGGCGCTCCTCGGGCGGGGTGGTGATCGTCGACATCTCCCGGATGCCGGTGATCGCCATCTCCAGGGTGCGCGGGATGGGGGTCGCCGACATGGCGAGCACGTCGACCCACGCCCGGTGCTTCTTGAGCTCCTCCTTGTGCTCGACCCCGAAGCGCTGCTCCTCGTCGACGATGATCAGCCCCAGGTCCTTGAACTTGTTCGCCGCCTGCAGCAGGCGGTGCGTGCCGATCACGATGTCGGCGCTCCCGTCGGCGATGCGGGCCAGCGTCTCCTCCGCCTCCTTGGCCGTCTGGAACCGCGACAGTTGTCGAATCTCAATAGGGAACTGGGCCATTCGCTCGGTGAAGGTGTTGTAGTGCTGCTGGGCCAGCAGCGTGGTCGGCACCAGCACCGCCACCTGCTTGCCGTCCTGCACCGCCTTGAACGCCGCCCGCACGGCGATCTCGGTCTTGCCGAAGCCCACGTCCCCGGAGATCAGCCGGTCCATCGGGATGGGCCGCTCCATGTCGGCCTTGACCTCCTCGATGGCGGCGAGCTGGTCCGGCGTCTCCTGGTACGGGAAGGCGTCCTCGAGCTCCCGCTGCCACGGCGTGTCCGGGCCGAAGGCGTGACCCTTCGAGTTCTGCCGCACGGCGTAGAGCTTGATGAGCTCGGCCGCGATCTCCCGCACCGCCTTGCGCGCCCGGGCCTTGGCCTGCTTCCACTCCGCGCCGCCCATCTTGTGCAGCGTCGGGGTCTCCCCGCCGATGTAGCGGGAGAGCTGGTCCAGCGAGTCGGTCGGCACGAAGAGGCGGTCACCGGGCTGGCCCCGCTTGCTCGGGGCGTACTCGATGACCAGGTACTCGCGGTCGGCCCCGTTCACCTTCCGCTGAACCATCTCGATGTATCGTCCGATGCCGTGCTGCTCGTGCACCACGAAGTCGCCCGAGCGCAGCTCCAGCGGGTCGATCTGGTTGCGCCGGCGGCTCGGCATCCGCGTCAGCTCACGGCTGGTGGCCCCCCGGCCCCCGCTGATGTCGTTGCCGGTCACGACGACCAGCCGGCTGGCCTCGTCGGCGAACCCGTGCTCGAGCGCGCCGATGGCGATGAGCACCTCGCCGGGTGGGGGGTCCTGGTCCACTGTGGAGACCATGCGCACGCCCAGGCCGGCCTCGCGCAGCACCTCGGCCGCCCGCTTCGCCGGTCCGGGCCCGGCGAAGACGAGCACCACGCGCCACCCGTCCCCCGACCACCGCTTGAGGTCGTCGGTGACCCGAGCCGTCTCGCCGTGATACAGCGGGACGGCCTGGGCCGACAGCGTCAGGACCCGGCTGGCGTCCGGCGTGATCTCGGGCAGCACGTCCTCGTCGGGTCCGCGCCATGGCTCGTCGTCCCGGGGCGCGGGCCGCTCGACCGCGGCCAGCCCGAACGGGCTGATCGACCACCATGGCTGTCCCAGCTCGGCGGCCACCGCCCGCACCTGAGCCAGCGAGCGGAACGCGGCGGCACCCAGATCCACCGGCGCCTGGCCCCCGCCGGCCGCGGCGGCCCAGCTCGCCTGCAGGAACTCCTCGCTGGTGCGAACCAGGTCGTGGGCCCGGGAGCGGATGCGCTCGGGGTCGCAGAGCAGCACCATCGCTCCGGCCGGCAGGCAGTGCAGCAGCAGCTCCATGCTGCCCGTCCCGTCCGGGCCGTCCAGCAGGGCCGGGGCGAGTGACTCCATGCCCTCGACCGGAATTCCGGCCGCCAGCTTGGTGAGCATCTCGGCCAGCTCCGGGTGGCGTTGCGCCAGCTGCGCCGCCCGGGTCCGGACCTGTTCGGTGAGCAGCAGCTCGCGGCAGGGCGGCGCCCAGACACGGTCCACTGTGGAGATGGTGCGCTGGTCGGCGACCGCGAAGGTGCGAATCTCCTCGATCTCGTCGCCCCAGAACTCCACCCGCAGCGGGTGCTCCTCGGTGGGCGGGAAGACGTCGAGGATCCCACCGCGCACCGCGAACTCGCCGCGCCGCGTCACCAGGTCCGTGCGGGCGTAGGCGATGTCGGTCAGGCGCTGGACCACCGTCTCCAGCTCGATGGTCTGGCCGGTGGTCAGCTCGACTGGCGCAAGATCGCCCAGGCCCTTGAGCTGCGGCTGCAGCACCGACCGTACGGGCGCCACCACCACCCGCAGCGGTCGACCCTCGGGGTGGGCCAACCGGCGCAGGACGGCCAGCCGCCGGCCGACCGTGTCGCTGCGCGGGGACAGGCGCTCGTGCGGCAGGGTCTCCCAGGCCGGGTAGACCGCCACCGTGTCCGCGGGCAGCAGCTCACCCAGGCCGGCGGCCAGCTCCTCCGCCTCCCGGGTCGTCGCGGTGACGGCGAGCACCGGGCGTCCGGCCCCACCGTGCTCGGCATCGGCGGCGAGCACCGCCGCGACGAAGACACGCAGGCTGACCGGCGCGGTGATGTCCACCTGGTCGGCGTCGACCGCGTCCGGGGCGGCGAACTCCCGCGCCCGGGCCAGGGCGGGGTCGGCCAGGGCCGCGGTGAGCAGGCCGTGCAGTCTCATGGGATCTTCCCGCCTCGTTGGATGGTTGCCCGCCTCGTTGGATGGTTGATTGTGGCCTGGTGATCTTTCGGGCCACGCGAAATTGCCCCCTGCCGGTTTCGACAGGGGGTGTGGGACGGTTTGAGTCTAGCCCCGGCCCGGGGCGGCCGGCTGGGCGGCGCGCCCGAGGCTCACCCGGCCCCGGCTAGGTGACGGGGCGCACATTGGGGGTCTCGGTCCGCGACCGAGTAACTACGATGCGCAGGTGCGAGCGCCAGCGGGCCCGACCCACGTGACACAGGCCCACGCAACGGGCGCACATGACCGTCGGACAGCGCCGTCCCGCGAACCGGGGAGGAATGGCGTGGCGACGGACGAGGCTTACCTGGCGACCGCCCCCGCTCGGGCCGGCGAGCCCGGGATCGCGGTCGGTGACATCGATGCGCAACTGCGGGCCGACATTCGCCGGCTCGGCGTGCTGCTCGGCCAGACCCTGGCCCGGCAGGAGGGGCAGGAACTGCTCGACCTGGTCGAGGAGGTCCGCGGCCTGGTCCGTACGGACGGGGCCTCGGCCGCCCGCCGGCTGGCGCAACTCGACCTGACCACGGCGACCCAGCTCGCGCGCGCCTTCTCGTTCTACTTCCACATCGCCAACATCACCGAGCAGGCGCACCGGGGCCGGGAGCTTCGGCGGGCCCGGGCCCAGGGTGGCGGCTGGCTGGACCGGACCGCGGCGCTCATCCGCGAGAGCGGGGTCGCCGCGGCCGAGATCGCCGCCGCCGCCGCCCCGCGCGGCGCGCGGCCGGGGGTCACCGCCCCCCCGCCC
>JADGGF010000487.1 GCA_019690055.1 Micromonosporaceae bacterium | reverse complement strand
GAGACGTGGGGCGCGGTGATGGTCAGGTCGTCCGGCACCCGGGGCAGGATCCGCTTGAAGTAGTCGTCCCGGGCCGCCGTCGCCCCGACGTCCCGTCCGGCCCGCTCGGAGAGGAACCACCGGTGCTCGAGGATCTCGTGGAAGACCTCCACCGGGTCGAGCTTGTCGCGCAGCTCTTCGGGAATCGCGTTGACCGCCGGGTCGTACACCTCGGTCAGCCACCGGTTGGCCGCCACGGCCTCGGGGATCGGCCGACCCGCCTGCCGCTCCAGGTGGGATCGGTAGCTGGCGATGTCGTTGAGCAGCCGCCGGGCCTGGTTCTCCTGCGCCTCGAGGCCGGTCCGGGCGAACAGCAGCCGCCGGTGGTGACCGGGCTCGGCGATCCGGGTGCGCAGCCGTAGGCGGTTGCTGCCATCGCCGGCATCGATGAGTTCAATCTCATCGACGTCGAAGCCGAGGTCGTTGAGGCGGCGGACCCGCTCCAGGATGCGCAGGCGCTGCTCCGACGGGTGCACCCGCTCCTCCCGGGTCAGCTCCGACCACAGCCGCTCGTACCGGCGGGGGATGTCCTCGGCCACCGCCACCGGGTCGACGTCGGGCGGCAGCAGGCCGGCGGCCTGCAGGTCGTACAGCTCGCCCCCGACCCGCTCGAAGGCGAGTTCCACGTCGTAGGCGCGCTTGCCGTCGGAGAGCTTGTCGTGCAGCTCGGAGGTTTCGGCGTCGACCAGGTACGCCGCCAGCGCCCCGGCGTCCAGCCGGAACAGCGTGTTCGACAGCGAGCAGTCACCCCAGAAGAAGTTGGCCAGGTGCAGCCGGGCGAGCAGCTCGACCATCGCGTCCAGCAGCTTGTCGATCGGTTGACCGCTGCCACGCGGGCTGGCGAACAGGGCCCGGTACGAAATCGAGTGATCGAGGAATTTCGTCACGAGGACGGCGTCGAGGTCGTTCGGCCGGTCCACCACCACGCCCAGCACCTCGACCGCGGGGATCTCCAGCTCGTGCAGCCGCCGCAGCAGGCGGTACTCCCGCCGGGCCAGCCGTTCGTCGATCTCCTTGAGAGCGTAGATCTGGCCGGCCTCGGCGACGAACCGCACGACATGCCGCGAGATGCCTCGCTGGCGGATCTCGACGACGCGGTCGTCCGTCCACTCCTCGATCGGCTCGCGCCACGGCAGGGTGAGCAGGCCGGCCGTCTGGTCGGCGGGCGGGGCGAAGACGAAACGCACGGAGGTTACTGTCTCACGCCCACGCGAGCCGGTCACGCCACGGACACGCGGCCGGTCGGACGAGGCGGGGCGGGCGGCGGAGTGGCGCAGGCATCCGGGCGGCGGCCGCTGTGGGGGTATGTACCTGATCATGTCTCTCGGTACCATCCGAAGATGGATCCCGGGCTGGCGTGGCTGAACGGGCTGTGTCAGGAAGGACGCCTTCCTGGGCCCCGGACGTCAGGAAGGACGCCTTCCTGACATGCCGCCTGACCTGACGCTGTCCGCGCACGTCCGCGATACCGGGATCGCCGAGCCCGCCCGGCACGATCACGTGCCCCTGGTGCGGAGGCCGTACGGCTACTCGACCGATCGGGGGAGCTCGTGATGCTGGGTCACCACAACTACGGCGAGGCCGAGGTACGCCTGCTGCGGGTCACCCGTGGACCGGACCGGCACGACATCGTCGATCTCACCGTCAGCGTGATGCTGGCCGGAGCCTTCGACGTCAGCTACCTGACCGGCGACAACACCAACATCCTGCCGGCCGACACGCAGAAGAACACCGTGTACGCCTTCGCCCGGGACGGCATCGGATCGCCGGAGACCTTCGGGCTGCGCCTGGCCCAGCACTTCGTCGACAGCCAGCCGAGCATCTACCGAGCCCGGGTGTCCCTTGTGGAGTATCCCTGGACCCGGGTTGGCGGCCACACGTTCGTCCGGGCCGGGGGCGGCCACCGCACCGCCGCCGTCACCTACGACGGCTCCCACGCCTGGGTGGTCGCCGGGATCGTCGACCTGGCCCTGCTCAACTCGACCCATGCGGAGTACACCGGGTTCATCGTCGACCGGTACACCACGCTCGCCCCGACCAGCGACCGCATCCTCGCCGTCACGGTCAACGCCCAGTGGCGCTACTCGATCACCACGGCCGAGCCGGCCCGCTGGCACCGCATGCACGACCAGGCCCGCCGGGCGTTGACCGATGCATTCGCCGGCACCTACAGCCGCTCGCCCCAGCAGACCCTGCACACCCTGGGCCAGGCCCTCCTCGACGCCGTTCCGGAAGCGGCCGAAGTCCGGCTGTCGCTGTCCAGCCGGCACCCTGCCGTGGTGGATCTCGCACCGTTCGGGCGGGACAACCCGGGTGAGGTGTACGACCCGACGGACCGGCCCTACGAGCTGGTCGAGGGCGCCGTGCTGCGCGAGGGCGCACCGCCGGCGGGACTGGCATGGTCGCTCCTTTCAGGTGTGTAACATGCTCGACGAGTCCACCTACGCCGACATCGACGCGCGTCTGGAGCCGGTGGACGCGCGGCTGCGAGCCCGGTACCCGGGCGAGCCGGCCACCCGCCAGCCGGTGCACACCCTGTACGTGCCGGCCGACCTGTACGGGCGCGGGGTGCTGCGCGAGTACAGCCGGATCGTGCTGTCGCAGGTGAAGGAGCACGGACCGCTGCCGTTCTCGGACGAGGTCAACGAACGGGTGCTCACCAAGCTCGCCACCGAGCCCGTGGAGGACCTGCGCATCGACTTCGAGGACGGGTACGGCGTGCGCCCCGACGACGAGGAGGACGCGCACGCCCGGGCGACCGCGACCGCCCTGGCCAACGGGGAACGCCCGCCCTTCGTGGGCCTGCGCTGCAAGTCGCTGGAGGGGCCGGTCCGCCGGCGGGCCATCCGGACGCTCGACGTCTTCCTCGACGCGCTGGGGCCACCGCCGCCCGGCTTCGTGATCACCCTGCCGAAGGTGAGCCACCCGGCCCAGGTCGAGGCGATGGTTGTCCTGTGTGGACGGTTGGAGCAGACGTACGGGCTGGCCGAGGGCACCCTGCGCTTCGAGTTGCAGATCGAGACGCCGCCGGCGATCCTCGGCCCCGACGGGACCGCGACCGTGGTCGGCCTCATCACCGCAGCCCAGGGCCGGTGCGTGGGCCTGCACTTCGGCACGTACGACTACGGTGCCGCGCTCGGCGTCGCCGCCGAGTACCAGAGCCTGGAGCACCCCGCGGCCGACCACGCCAAGAGCGTGCTGCAGGTGGCGGCGGCCGGGACGGGGGTGCGCGTCTCGGATGGATCGACCAACGTGATCCCGGTTGGCGGCACCGCCGAGGTGCGCGCGGCCTGGGAGGTGCACGCCCGGCTGGTGCGCCGGTCGCTGGAGCGGGGCTTCTACCAGGGCTGGGACGTGAGCCCGGCGCAGTTACCTACTCGATTCGGGGCCACGTACGCCTTCTTCCGCGAGGGGGCCCGCAGCGCGACCGAACGCCTGGGGCGGTACCTGTCCCGGCGCAGCGCGGGCATCCTCGACGAGCCGGCCACCGCCCGCGCGATGGCCGGGTTCCTGCTGCGGGGCCTGCACTGCGGGGCGCTCGACCCGGACGAGGTCCCCTTCGACCGGTCGGTCCTGGAATCCCTCTGAGCCCGAGGCCCGTGCGAGCGGAGGCGAGCACCAGAATTCCTGTCCCGGCGGCGTGCTCGGTCCGCTCCTCGCTCGCAAGCTCGCTGCGATGCTCCCTCGCG
>JADGGF010000486.1 GCA_019690055.1 Micromonosporaceae bacterium | reverse complement strand
GCGACCTTCCGGGCACCCCCCCCCCCGGGCCCGGCCCCGGGGCATTAACTCAGGGGCGGTCCGGGGGCCGGCCGCCTACAGTTGCTCACCGACATGGCCACCGCCCGATCCTCGACCGCCGACCCCAGCCGTCTTTCCGGACTGCGGGAGCGGCTGACCCGGCTCACCCTGGCCGACGAGCACCGCCTCGCCCGGATCCTCGACGGAGGTCGGCGCGGCAGCGGAGGCCGGCGCGGCCGTGGGCGTCCGCTGGACCTGGCCGAGCTCGAGCGACGCATCGCCGCAGCCGAGGAGCGGATCGCGGCCCGGCGCGCGGTCGTGCCGGAGGTGAGCTACCCGGAGGAGCTGCCGGTCAGCCAACGACGCGACGAGATCGCCGCCGCGATCCGCGACCACCCGGTGGTGGTGGTCGCCGGGGAGACCGGCTCCGGCAAGACCACCCAGCTGCCGAAGATCTGCCTGGAGCTGGGCCGCGGCGTGCGGGGCATGATCGGGCACACCCAGCCACGCCGGATCGCCGCCCGGACAGTGGCCGAGCGGATCGCGAGCGAGCTCAGCACCCGGCTGGGCGAGGCGGTCGGCTACCAGGTGCGGTTCACCGGACGGGTGGGTGACCACACCCTGGTCAAGCTCATGACCGACGGCATCCTGCTCGCCGAGACGCAGCACGACCGGCGGCTGCTCGCCTACGACACGATCATCGTCGATGAGGCCCACGAGCGCAGTCTCAACATCGACTTCCTGCTGGGCTACCTCACCCAGCTCCTGCCCCGCCGGGACGACCTCAAGCTCATCATCACCTCGGCCACCATCGATCCCGGGCGCTTCGCCGACCACTTCAGCCGCGCCCTGGGCGTGCCGGTGCCGGTCATCGAGGTGAGCGGGCGTACGTACCCGGTCGAGATCCGCTACCGCCCGCTCGATCCGTCCTCTGTGGACTCCGATGAGTCCGAGCAGGACGGTGGCGAGGATGAGGTCCGGGACCAGATCGAGGCGATCTGTGACGCGGTCGACGAGCTCGCCGCGGCGGGCGACGGCGACGTGCTGGTCTTTCTCTCCGGCGAGCGGGAGATCCGGGACACGGCCGACGCGCTGCGTCGCCGCAACGCCGAGCGGATCACCAACGGCGCGCTGGAGGTCCTGCCGCTGTTCGCCCGGCTGTCCGCGGCGGAGCAGCTGCGGGTCTTCACCCCGCACACCGGGCGGCGGGTGGTGCTCGCCACGAACGTGGCCGAGACCTCGCTCACCGTCCCCGGCATCCGGTACGTCGTCGACCCCGGCACGGCCCGCATCTCCCGGTACAGCCACCGGCTCAAGGTGCAGCGGCTGCCCATCGAGCCGATCTCCCGCGCGTCGGCCAACCAGCGGGCCGGCCGCTGTGGCCGCACCGCCGACGGCATCTGCATCCGGCTGTACAGCGAGGCCGACTATGAGGCCCGGCCGCAGTTCACCGACCCGGAGATCCTGCGCACCAACCTCGCCTCCGTGATCCTGCGGATGGCCGCCCTGAACCTCGGCGACGTGGCGACGTTCCCGTTCGTCGATCCGCCCGACCGCCGCAGCGTCCGTGACGGCGTCGTGCTGCTGCGGGAGCTGGGCGCGTTCGACGCGCAGGACAGGCTCACCCCACTGGGCGAGCGGCTGGCCCAGTTGCCGCTCGACCCCCGCCTGGGGCGGATGGTGCTCGAGGCGGAACGGGCGGGCTGCGTGCGCGAGGTGCTGGTCATCGCGGCCGGACTGACCATTGTGGACCCTCGGGAGCGTCCGCTGGACCGCCAGCAGGCCGCCGACGAGAAGCACGCCCGGTTCCGCCATCCGGAGTCGGACTTCCTCACCCTGCTCAACCTGTGGCGCTACCTCGCGGCCGAGCAGAAGAAGCTGTCGTCGAGTCAGTTCCGGCGGTTGTGCCGCACCGACTTCCTCAACTACCTCCGGGTGCGCGAGTGGCAGGACCTGGAGAGCCAGCTGCGCCAGATCGTCGCCGACCTGGGCATCTCCGTCCCGGATGAGCTGCCCGAGGAGGTCGACGAGACCCGGGTGCACACCGCCCTGCTGTCGGGCCTGCTGTCCCACATCGGCGTCCGCGATGTCACGAAGGCCACCAAGGCGACCGGGCCGGGATCGCCGTCCAGCCGCCAGCGCGGGCCGGTCGAGTACTCCGGCGCCCGCGGCGCCCGGTTCGCCATCTTCCCGGGTTCGGCGCTGTACCGGCGCAACCCGACGTGGGTGATGGCGGCCGAACTGGTCGAGACCTCACGCCTGTGGGCGCGGATGGTGGCCCGCATCGAGCCGGAGTGGGCGGAGCGGCTGGCCGGCCACCTGGTCAAGCGGGAGTACAGCGAGCCGCACTGGGACGCGCAGCGGGGCGCGGTGATGGCGTACGAACGCGTGACCCTGTACGGTCTGCCGCTGGTGACCGGCCGGAAGGTCCACTATGGACGCATCGACCCGGTCCTCGCCCGGGAGCTGTTCCTGCGCCACGCCCTGGTCGAGGGCGACTGGGACACCCGGCACGAGTTCTTCCACGCCAACCGGCGCCTGCTGGCCGAGGTCGCCGAGCTGGAGCAGCGGGCCCGCCGACGCGACATCGTGGTCGACGACGAGACCCTCTACGCCTTCTACGACGCCCGCGTTCCCGCTCACGTCGTCTCGGCCCGGCACTTCGACGCCTGGTGGAAGAAGGCGAAGGCCACCGACCCGACCCGGCTCACACTGACCCGGCAGCAGCTCGTCACCGCCGATTTGCCTTCGGCCGAGGACTACCCGTCGCAGTGGGTGCAGGGCTCGTTCACCCTGCCGTTGACCTACACGTTCGAGCCGGGGCGCCCCGACGACGGCGTGACCGTCCACATACCACTGTCCATCCTGGCCCAGGTCCGGGCCGAAGGTTTCGACTGGCAGGTGCCGGGTCTGCGGCGCGAGCTGGTCACCGCGCTGCTGCGCAGCCTGCCCAAGCACGTCCGCCGCCAGCTCGTCCCGGTGCCCGAGTACGCCGCCGCCCTGGTCGACGCCCTGCCGCCGCAGCCGTCGGGGGCCCTGGTCGACGCCCTGGGGGCGGCGCTGCGGAGCCAGGCGGGCATCGTGGTCGCCCGGGACGAGTGGAACCTCGACCGGGTGCCGGACCACCTGCGGATGACGTTCCGCGTCGAGGACGACGACGGCACGGTCGTGGGCGAGGGCAAGGATCTGGCTGCGTTGCGCCGCATGCTCGCCCCCGAGGCGGAGCGAGAGCTGGCCGAGGCGGCCGCCGACGTCACCCGGTCGGGGTTGCGGACCTGGCATCCCGGCACGCTCGCCCGCGTCGTGCAGCGGCGCCGGTCCGGGCAGGAGGTGACGGCCTACCCGGCCCTGGTCGACGAACGCGACAGCGTGGGCGTCCGGGTGTTCGCCTCGCCGGAGGAGCAGGCCCGGGCCATGGCGGCGGGGACGCGGCGGCTGCTCATGCTCGAGGTGCCCACGCCCATCCCCGTGCTCTCCAAACGGCTCTCGCCGGCGGTGAAGCTCGGTCTGACCCGCTATCCGTACGCCAAGGTGCCGGACCTGCTCGAGGACTGCGTGGCCGCCGCGGTGGACGACATCGTCGCCCGCCACGGCGGCCCGGCCTTCGACGACGCCGGCCACGCGCGGTTACGCGAGGCCGTCCGGGCCGAGCTGCCGGACACCACGGCGCAGGTGGTCACGGCGGTGGAGAAGGTCGTGGCCGCCGCGCACGACGTACGGTCCGCCCTCGCC
>JADGGF010000485.1 GCA_019690055.1 Micromonosporaceae bacterium | reverse complement strand
CGCCCCGGCGGGCCCGGGGGCCCGGCCCCGGCCCGGCGGCGGCGCGACTCAGCGTGGTTCGCCCTGCCGGCCTCGTTGGACCCCGCGCTGGTAGCTGGTCAGCAGACCGCGCGCGCTCTCGGGCGAGCGCCGGGGCGGCGGAGTCGGGGCGGGCGTGCTGACGGAGCCCGGCACCAGCTGGGCCTGCGGAACCCGCTTGGGGAGGCCAGCGCGGGTCAGGCCCTGCGATTGCGGCCTCGCCGCCGCCGCGGCCGCCCGCCAACCCTCGTCGGCGGGGGTCTGCCAGCCCGACGGCGCCGCGGTCGCGTCCCCCGTATCCGTCGCGCCGGTGTCCCCGGTGGTCGGCGTGCTCCAGAAACTGAACCCCTGTGCGGTCGGCTGACCGCCGTAGCCCTGTGCCATTGTCTGATCGCTGTACCCCTGCGCGCTGTCGGCCGATGCCATGGCGACCTGGCCCTGGCCGCTGCCCACGGCGAGTTGGGCGTCCGTCGGCGCGCCCTGGGCCGCGGCGCTGTGGTAGACGCCTGATTGGTAGGTCCCGCCAGCCTGGTAGACGCCGCCGGTTTGGCCGCCCGAGGCCTGCCCGACGGCCACAAACTGTCCACTTTGTCCGTAGCTCGCCACCGCGCCGGCCGGCACTACCGATCCGTACGTGCCCGCCGGCTGCCGGCCGTCCACAATGGCCGGGCCGGGCCGGGCCGGCTCGGGACGGGCGTGGCGGGCCCGGGGCATCACCAGGATCGAGCCGGGCAGCATGACGTAGGCGATGGTGCCGTACCCGGGTTGGGATCGCAGCTCGACCTTGATCTGGTACCGCGACGCGAGCCGGGCCACGACGGCCAGACCCATCTGCCGGAAGGTCGTCGCCTCGACTCGGCCCGGCGAGGCCAGTCGTTCGTTGAACCGCTCCACCATATCGGCCGGCATGCCGACGCCCCGGTCCTCGATGTGGATGATCATGTAGTCGCCGAGGCGCCGGGCCTCACAGACCACGCTGGTGTCGGGCCGGGAGAACCGGGTCGCGTTGTCGAACAGCTCGGCGACGAGACGTACGACGTCGTTGACCGCCTGCGCCGCCACGGCCACGTCGGTGTCGACGAGCCCGAACTCGATGCGGTCGTACTGCTCCACTTCGGACTGTGCCGCCCGCAGCGCGTCCACGACCAGCGCATCGGTGGTCCGGGCCGGGCTGCTGTCCACACCCGCCAGCACGAGCAGGTTCTCGTCGTTACGCCGCATTCGGGTGGCCAGGTGGTCCAGCACGAACATGCGGGACAGCCGCTGGGGGTCCGCCTCGTTCCGCTCGATCTCGTCGAGCTGGCTGATCATCCGGTCAACCAGGGACTGACTGCGGCGGGCGAGGTTGACGAACATCGCAGAGACGCTGGTCCGCAGCACGGCCTGCTCGGCCGCCACCCGGACCGCCGCCTTGTGGACCACGGTGAATGCCTGGGCGACCTGGCCGATCTCGTCCCGGCTACGGTCCGCGGCCGGCCGGCCCACGGACTCGGCAAGTTCCTCGGGAGTCCGCTCGCCGAGAGTGCTCGGGTCGGACAGGCGGGACACCATGTCCGGCAGCTCGTGCTCGGCCACGGCCAGCGCATCGTGGCGCAGCCGCTGCAGCGACCGGGCCAGCATCCGGGCGAGCAGCAGGGCCACGGTGATCGCCAGCACCAGCGCGACCAGGATCGCCGCGGACTCGATGATCACCTGCCGGACCACGGCGTTGCCCAGCTCGGTGGCCGAGACGAGCAGCATCTGCTGCAGCCGCTCCTCGGCCCACCGGGTGGCCGTCGCCGTACCCCGCAGTGACGTGGCGGCCGTGCTGGGGGCGACGGCCAGGCTGCCACCGACCGACCGCATCAGGGCGGAGATCGCCAGATCGGCGAAGATGACGTTACCGCCGGTGACCACGGAGGAGACGACCGCCTGCTGGTCCACCGATGCGGTCTTGGCAAACTCCAGGAACGCTTCCTGCTGGCCGGTCTGTGTCGCCAGGAACGCGGTCAGCTCCTCCTCGGTGAAGACCCCATCCGCCAGCGCGACCATCGCGTTGGCCTCGGCCTCGGCCGCCAGCGTCTTGGCCTTGGCCAAGGCGACGACCGCCCGGATCTGGTTGACCAGCCCGGGATCGCTGGCGACCTCGGCGACCGCCTCCTGGAACGCCAGCACATCGTTCATGATCACGCCGTAGCGCAGCATGGCCGCGGAGGCGGAGATGGGCGACTCGCCGAGCACCTGCTGGCGGATCTGCTCCAGCTCGTTCATGTCGCGGTCGAGCCGGGTCAGCGTCTCCTGGGCGCCGGCGGGTGGCTCGCCGAGCCGGGCGCGGGCCTCCCAGTAGGCGGTGACGGCGGCGTCGGTCGCGGTCAGCCGGGCGTTGTACGGGACCAGATCGGCGTTGGGGGTATTGAGGAGGTTGACCGCCTCAATACGTTCGAGGTGGATCTGGTTGGACACCCGCGAGGCGGCCGCGGACACCTCGGACAGCGCGCGGACCTGTTGGGCGTCCCGGGCCCGCTGGGCTCCGTCCGCCACCCGGGCCGTCGCCAGGGCGGCGATGGCCAGCAGCGGGGTGAGCAGGATCAGGCCGAGCTTCGTCCGGATCCGGGCATCGCGCAGCCGGGGCAAGCGCCAGCCGCGACGGGTCGTGGTCGCTGAGAAGTGAGTCAACCGGTCGCCTCCATCAGTACCGGCAAGCCAGGAACATACTTCACACCATGGCTGCGCGCCTGGCCACGTCGGGGTGGTGTGTGCCGATCAAGATCCACAGATCGGCGCAGGCACGTCGGGCATTCCACCACATCACACCTGCCTTGGGAAGTGTTGACCGGGGTCGCTGCGAGGTCGGGGCATGTCAGGTACATTCCCCGCGGTATCACGGCGGCGGGCTGCGGGCAGCGGCAACCGCGGGCGAGCCGAAGTCAACGTCAGGGTCACGATCGGCAGGAGCAGGGTTGTGAGCAGGTCCAGAGCATGGGTCGGTACCGCCATCGCCACGGCCGCCATCACGCTGGCGACGATGATCACCGGGTGCACCTCGCCCGGGTCGAACACGGAGCGGGTGGTGATCGGGGTCGACCTCGAGCTGACCGGCGCGGGCTCCTACCTCGGGCAGGTGTACCGCCGCGCCCTCGAGTTGCGGGTGGACCAGATCAACGAGGCGGGCCTGCTCGGCAACCGTCGGCTCGAGCTGAGGGTGATGGACAACCGCACGGACAGCGGCGTGGCCGTGACGAATATCTCTCGGCTCGTCGAGGACCCCGAGGTCGTGGCGATCATCACCGGCGGATGCGACGCCTGCCTGCTGGCGTCGTTGGAGACCGTCACCAACGCTGGCGTGCCCGTGGTGTCGCTCGCCTCGACGTCCGAGCTCGTCGAGCCGGTTGATCAGCGACGTTACATATTCAAATTGGGCCCGGACGCTTTCGACGTCGCCCAGGTGCTGGCCCGCGAGCTCGTGCGGGACGAGGCGGAATCCATCGGACTGGTCACGAGCGACCAGCCGTACGGAGTGGAGGGTCAGCGCGAGATGCTCGCCGCCGCGGAGCGGTACAACATCGAGGTCGTCGCCCGCTCGATCAGCGAGGGTGGCGAGGGCGCCGATGCCGTTGCCGCCGACGTGCTGGCCGGCGACGACCCGGACGCCGTGGTCATCTGGGCTTCGGGGCCGGCCACCGGCGCCGTCGCGCAGAGCCTGCAGGCCCGCGGCTTCTCCGGTCGCATCCTGCTCGCCCCGTCCAG
>JADGGF010000484.1 GCA_019690055.1 Micromonosporaceae bacterium | reverse complement strand
CACCCCGCCCATACCCGCAGACACCGCGTTGATCTAGGGCTTGGGGTGGTGAGTTGATCTCCGATCGCCACTCTGTGCCCTAGCCTAGATCAACATGACGCAGGGGCTTGAGTGGCAAAGCGGGGTTGGTCCGGGTGCGTCTCTAGGCGCGTGGACACGACGACGGAGGCCGGATGGATGAGCGGGCTGAGCGGGAGTTCCGGGAGTACGTCGCGTCGCGGCAGGCGGTCCTGTACCGCGCTGCCCTGCTGCTGACCGGGCACCGGGAGGACGCGTAGGACCTGCTCCAGGCCGCGCTGTCGCGGCTGGCCCTGCACTGGGACAACGTGGCGAGCTCGGCCGACGCCTACGTACGGAAGATCCTCTATCACCAGCAGGTGGGCCGGCTCGACGTCCCGGGGTGACATCGGCGTGGTCTCGATCTACCCCGACGGGCGGGGAATCATGGTGGAGAACAACGCTCCCTCTATCGACGCCGAGCTGATGCGCACCATCGCCACGCATCCCGACCTGCTCGCGCTCGCCGGCTAGGCGGCCGGACGGTCGCGGAACAGAACCCAGAGGTCAGGGCTGCTGGCGTCGGCGGTTGTCGGCGTCCTGGATCGCGTGACGAACGGCCAGGCGGATCACCCAGTAAAGAATCAACAAGCCGATGACATAGAAGATGATCGGCAAGAATGAGAAGGCGTACCCAGCGTTCATGACCCGGAATGGTAAGGTTCGCGGGCCGTTACCAGCTACCGCCAGCGGCGAGGCGGGCGGTGAAGGATTCGAGGGCGTCTCCGGTCGGCTTGGGTTTGGCGGCCGCCGCCGCGGCTCGGCGCCGCCGGCGGCTGCGGAGCGCGGCGATGGCGGCGGCCAGCACCCAGAAGCCCTCGAGCGTCATCCGCCACACCGACGGCGGCACCGGCACAAAGGGAAGCATGTATAGCCAGCTATCGATGGCGCCGGTCGCTGCGAAAATGCCGATCGCCACGGTGAGGAAGCCCAGGCCTGGTCGGCGTTTCTGAGACAGCTTGACCCCGAGGAGGAGCCAACCGACGCCCGCGAGGCCGAGGCCGATCGGCGTCAGTACCGACGCCTCCTGGAGGGTGCCGAAGACGCCGACGACCAGGCCCGCCACCGCCATCAGCAGGCCGACGAAGCCGGCCCCGGAGCGGCGGAGCACCCGCCACCAGACCGCGATGAGGACCGCCCCCAGCAGCAGTGCCTCGACGGCGGCGAACCGCACCTCGATCCGGGAGAAACCTGTCGCGCCGAACCAGTCGCAGCCGCTGGGCAGCGTCGCGCTGGCCAGGTCGTAGCGGGAGCAGACGTAGAGTTTGATCACTTTTGCCGGCTCGGCGATGTACCGGGCCGTGCTGTAGCCCGCCGGCAGGCCGTTGGCCCCGCACCGAGGGAAGGTCAGCGGTTCCGCCCCCGCGTCGGTGGGCGTCTGCCAGCAGGAGCCGACGCCCTGGCCGTCCCACCAGAAGTCCATGCCGTTCGGCGCGGGGTTGCCGTTCTCGTCCACGCCCAGACGGTTGCCGTAGTAGCGGTTGTGGTGCGAGGTGTCGAACTGCGCCCGTAGCCCGGTGTCCCCGCGAAGGAAGCCGGGCACCCAGGACAGCACGAAACCCGCGTAGGTGTTGCCGTACACCCAGTTGCCGCGCCACGTGTTGTCGTTGCCGCCGGCGTTGATCACGCCCGTGCCGGGCGGCACCCCGACGGCCGGGCAGACCACGCCGGTGTCGTAGCCGCGCTCCGGTGACGATCGGGCACACGTCCCGTCCCGGACGAAGGCGTAGTAGTTCTTGTTGTTGTTCGCGATGACATTGCGCTCGAAGAGCGCGTGGTGCGGGGGCCGGTTCGTCTGCCCCGGGGCGGCGCTGTCGGCCGCGACCCCGACCGTGTTGTCCACGAACCGGTTCTCGTGAGCCCACACGAAGTTGCCGGCCGAGCCGGCGTAGCCGAGCAGGTTGTCGTGGCTGTGGCAGTTGCGAATCTCGATGGCGTAACGCTCGACCTCGCGACCTGTGGCGACCATGGGGCCGGTCAGCGCGGCCGTGGCGATGCCGGCGAACCCGTTACCGTACGCCTCGCAGTCGGTGACCAGGCCGTGATCGCTCGCGACCGCCCGGAGGCCGTATTCGTCGTTCCAGCGCCCGGCCACCGTGTCGATGACGAAGCCGTCGGTCTCCAGCACATAGACGCCGTCGAGTGTCGTGTGTTGCGTGGTGAAGTTACGTAGATAAATTCCGTTGGCCCGGTCGGCCCGAATCGCGACGAGCTTGCGGAACTGGGCGTCGATGATGACGTCCTCCGGCGACGCCCCCGTGCCCTCGATCTGCAGGTTCTCGAGGCCCACGATCGCGACCAGGTTCTGGTTGTTCGGGCACTGCGCCTGCTGCTCGTAGGAGAGCAGCTGGTAGCCGGCGGCGGCGTTGGGCGCGGACAGGTTCGCACACTCCTCGCTGGGCTCGGCGAGGCTCGGCTCCTCCAGGTAGATCCCGGGCAGGATCTTGATGATCGTGCCCGGCTGGGTGACGTTCCGGACGGCCTCCTGCAGGTCGCGGAATCCGCTGGCCTGGCACTGCTCCCACAGCGCCTGGTTGGCCGCGAGCAGCTCAGGCTCGAACCCGGCGATGCGCTCGGTGAAGTCGACCAGATCGGTCTTGCAGACCAGCAGCGTCGGGCCCTCGGTCCGGTACTCGGGGACGTTGCCGGACCCGGCCGGCGGGGTGACCTCGCGCTCCTCGTGGGCCGATGCGGGGGATGCGGCGAGCGCAGCCAGCGCGCCGCCAGCGATGACGGCGAGGAGTGCCAAGCGCCTCATGGGCGCACACCCTAGGAAGGATCAAGCATCGCCGCCAGTCGAGTCCTGCTTCTTCCGCAGCTCCTCCTCGCGCCGACGCAGGTCGGCCTCCCACCGACGGAGCAGTTCCGCGTCCTGCTGCCGGTTCTGCTCGTCCAGCTTGGCCAGGAAGTCCGGGTCGTCGTCGGGTGCCCGCGGGGGCCGGGTCGCCTCGGGGAACCCGCCGCCGACGCGCCAGGTCGACCTCGGGGCGGTCTGGATGGGACGACCGACCGCGAAGTACACGATGGAGCCCACGATGGGGAACAGCAGGATCAAGATGATCCAGACGTAGCGGGGCAGCGCCCGTACCTCGCCGTCCTCGGCCGAGAGGCAGCTGATCAGGGCCAGTGCCACCAGCAGGATCTCGAGGGCGAAGAAGAACATGTAGAACCGACCCATGGCATGCATCATGCCGTGCTGGGCGCGCCTTTCCTAGCGAGGCGGGTCAGGCCGCGAGCAGCACGCCGGCGAGGGCGAGCGTGGCGGTCAACCGGGCCAGTGCGGCCGGCGGTGAGAGTCCGGATGCGTCGATGCGCCGCGGCGACGACTGACCGCGCCCCACTGATGATCAGCGCGGGGGCCGCCGGCAACCGGGACGGCGGCGGTGGTTCGCTTCGCCGTATCGCGCGTTCGGCGCGCGACCGACCGCCCAGGTCCGGGTCGAACCACCGCCGCAGCACGTGTCGCACATCGCCGTTCTCGTCCGGGCCGATCCGCCCGCGGCTGGCATATCGTGGCCCTGCCGGCACCGATGCCAGGGTTACTGGCTGGTAACATACGGGCCGAGTGGTCGTGCAGGTGGGACCCGAGGGAGAGCGATGAAGATCGTCGTACTCGTCAAGCAGGTGCCGGATTCGGGGGCGGAGCGCAGTTTGCGCGGTGATGACCACACCGTGGATCGGGCGTCGGCGAGCAAT
>JADGGF010000483.1 GCA_019690055.1 Micromonosporaceae bacterium | reverse complement strand
ACCTATGCGGCCGTCGCCCACCCCGGCCCCCAGCATCGCCACCGCGGAGATGGCGCCAGCGCCGCCACCGTCCACACCGGATAATGACGACGTCTCGCCCTACCCGGCGCTGGCCGCCCGGGCCGAGCGGCTGCGCCACCGGGACTTCGCGACCCTGACCCCGGCCGAGCTCGCCGAACTGGCCGTGCTCATGCGCCGGCTGACCCTGGCCACGCCGCTGCGCCGCTCCCGCCGGGTCGAGGCCGCATCGCGCGGTCGGCGGGTGGACCTGCGCACCACGCTGCGCCGGGCCCAGCGCACGGGCGGGTTCCCGGTCCGGCTGGCCCGGCGACGCCTGCGGCTGCGGCGACGCCGGCTGGTGGTTCTCTGCGACATCTCCGGCTCGATGGAGCCGTACGCCCGGGCCATGCTGCAGTTGCTGTACAGCGCCGTCGGGTCCGGGGTAAAGACCGAAGTATTTACCTTTGCGACGCGGTTGACCCGGCTCACCCCGGTGCTGGCCCGGGTGTCGCCCGAGGTCGCGCTGGCCCGGGCCGGACGGGCGGCGCCGGACTGGTCGGGGGGAACCCGCATCGGCGAGGCGCTGGCGACGTTCCTGTCCCGGTACGGGGCCCGGGGGCTGGCCCGGGGCGCGGTCGTGCTCATCATCTCCGATGGCTGGGAGACCGGGGACGCCGCGCTGTTGGGCCAGCAGATGTCGCGCCTGTCCCGGTTGGCGTACCGCATCGTGTGGGCCAACCCGCGCACCGCCGCGCCGGGCTACCAGCCGCTCGTCGCCGGCATGGCCGCCGCCTGGCCGTTTTGCGACGCCGTGGTGAGCGCCCACTCGCTGGCCGCCCTCGACGACCTGCTCACCGCCCTCAGCTGACCGCCACCCCGCTTGTCTGGAAGGACGCCTTGTTGATGGTTTTTGCCTAGGAGGGCGTCCTTCCAGACACGCGGGCGCAGGAGGGCGTCCTTGTTGGGCATCAGGCGTCAACAAGGACGCCCTCCTGACACCACGCCGCGAATTGTGCGATGATCTTCCCTGTGACGACGGTCGCGATCCCGGGGCCGGACGGGCTGGCCATCCCGGTCGAGGACCTCTACGCGTTCACCGACGCCTGGCTGGGCAACCGTCGCCTGTCGGAGCACACCCGCGACGCCTACCGCCGCGACGTCCGGTCCTGGCTGCGCTGGTGCGAGCAGCGCGACCTCGACCCGCTGCGGGCCACGTTCATCCACGTCAACACGTACGCCCGCGCGCTCGAATCCACTGTGGACCCCCGCACCAACCAGCCGTACACCCCGGCGACCGTCGCCCGGAAGATGTCGGGGCTGTCGAGCTGGTACGCCTTCCTGCAGAAGGTCGGTGCGGTGACGGCCAACCCGGTCGGGGGAGCCGACCGTCCCCGCGTCGACCGGGATCACTCGGCGACGGTGGGGCTCAGCCCGGACGAGGTCGACGCCCTGCTCGTCGCCGCCGAGACCGACCCCAGCCCGGCCCGGCTGCGCAACCACGCCGTCATCGCGCTGCTGGCCGACCTCGGGCTGCGCGTCGGGGAGTTGGTCAGCCTGGACGTCGGCGATCTCGGCTACGAGCGGGGCCACCGCAGCCTCCGGTTCACCGGCAAGGGGGGAAAGAAGCGCCGGCGGGCGCTCACCCCGGCCAGCACAGCGGCTGTGGAGACGTACCTGCTGCACCGGGCCGCCCAGGAGGGGGTGGCGGTCGACAACCTGAGCGGACCCCTCTTCGTCACCTCGACCGGGGCCCGCCTGGACCGCCACGCCGTCTTCCGCCTGGTGCGCCGCCTGGCCGAACGCGCGGGCCTGGCGTCGGCCGGGCAGATCTCGCCGCACTCGCTGCGCCACGCCTTCGCCACCACGGCCCGGGCCGAGGGCGTGCCGCTGGAGGACGTTCAGGACGCGATGGGCCACGCCGACCCCCGGACCACCCGCCGGTACGACCGTGACCGCCACAATCTCGACCGGGACCCGTCCTACACGATCTGGGCCGCCCGGACCCGGCGCGCGCCCACGGCCGCAACGTCCGGCTCAATGTCAGGAAGGACGCCTTCCTAGGCAATAACCGTCAAGAGGGCGTCCTTCCTGACATAAGCATCAGGCCTGACACAAGCATCAGGCGCCGGTCAGCACCAACGGAAGGCGGCTCTCGCTCAGCAGGGCCTCGGGGATGGGTGTCCACAGCAGACACATGGCCGCCGCGCGGAGGCGGGCCAGCCGGGACTGGCGCGGGGTGCAGGCCTGCACGAGCAGCGCCCGGATGGTCTGCTCGGTGAGGTCCAGGTCCGGTCGCGTGCCGGCGTGCTCGGCGAAGCAGAGCGACTCGACGATGCGGATCAGCAGGTACGCCACCCGCTCCGGGTCGTTCACCAGACCCGCGGTGGTCAGGTCGAACGGACCGCGCTTGCCGAGGCCCACCTCGTCGAAGAGAGCGCCCGCGGCGGCGATGCCCCGGCGGTGCACGGTGACCATCACTCGGGTGGCGGTCTCCGGCTCGGCGGCGACGAAGGCCCGCAGCGGCCGGGTGGCCAGCATCCGGCGGGCGAAGTCGCGGACGACCTCGAGCACCCCCTCGATGCCGTCGCTCGTCCGGCGGTCCCGGGCCTGGTCGAGGGCGCCGGCGGCCAGCCGCCACAGCACCTCACCCAACAGGCGGTCCCGGCTGCCGACCACGCGGTAGAGGGTGGCCCGGCTGACGGCCAGATCGCGGGCGACGGCCTCCAGGTCGAGGGTGGCGCAGCGCAGGAAGTACCGGCAGCCGGCATCGACGGCCTGGTCCAGGGTGATGACCCGGGCGCCAGCGAGTCTGGCGATGGCATGCCTCCCGATCGCCGAGTGCCCGGGCGCCGTGTGCCCCCGGGGCTGGACCGCGCTGTGACCGGGGCGCAACAAGACGGCGCCCAGCGAACGCGGTAATCGGATCGTAGCGGGCCGCAGTGGGGTGGTGGAAGCCATCGGAACGGTTCGTGGTCGATCGTCCGTGGCCGGAGGGTGGGGTCCGAGATACTGTTGCAGGTCTTGTGCCGACGCGAGCTGGCCCCGGGAGATAGACGGTTGTCAAGCGATCTGGAACAGGAACAACGGTACGTCTCCGCTCTCTACGAGCGCCTCGACCAGATGCGCCGCGCGGCGGCCGACCGGCTGGCGCAGACCCTGCGGGAAACCGACAGCACCCACCAGGCCCGCTCCCAGCGCGACAGCACGGCCACGATGTACGCCCGGACGCTGGCCGAGCTGGACGGCGTGGAGAGTGGCCTGTGCTTCGGCCGGCTGGACTTCGCCGACGGCGCCGACGGGCCCAGCAGCGACGGCGGGCCCAGCGGTGACGGGCCGCAACCGCCGATGTACCTGGGACGGATCGGGATCTTCGCCGACACGCCCGAGCACGAGCCGCTGCTCATCGACTGGCGGGCCCCCGCGGCCCGGCCGTTCTACCTGGCCACCGCCGCCTCCCCGCTCGGGGTGCGCCGCCGGCGGCACCTGCGCACCCGTGACCGTACGGTCATCGGCCTCGATGACGAGATCCTCGATCTCTCGTCGGTCGAGCCGCACGCCACCAGCGACGTGACCAGCGAGTCGCCCCTGCTCGCGGCGGTCACGGCGAGCCGCACCGGCCGCATGCGCGACATCGTCGCCACGATCCAGGCCGAGCAGGACCACATCATCCGGGCCGACCTGAACGGGGTCCTGGTGGTCCAGGGCGGGCCGGGCACGGGCAAGACCGCGGTGGCGCTGCACCGGGCGGCGTACCTGCTCTACACCTACCGGC
>JADGGF010000482.1 GCA_019690055.1 Micromonosporaceae bacterium | reverse complement strand
ACCATCGCCACCGCGATCCGCATCGGCAACCCGGCGTCGTGGACCAAGGCGGTCGATGCGCGGGACGCCTCGGGTGGGCTGATCGATGCTGTCACCGATCGGGAGATCCTCTCGGCCTACCGGCTGCTCGCCCGCCAGGTCGGGGTGTTCGTGGAGCTGGCCAGCGCCGCCTCGGTGGCCGGCCTGCTGAAGTGCGCCGCGGCCGGGCTCGTGCCCCGCGGCTCGCGGGTCGTCTGCACGGTCACCGGCCACGGGCTCAAAGACCCGGAGTGGGCGATCTCGACCGCCCCACCGCCCGTCAGCATCGCCCCGGACGTGCTCGCCGCCGCCCGGGCCCTCGACCTCGCGTAGCGGCAGGCCCGTCAATCGCAACCGGTCTCCCAAAAAGTCACTTTCTGGGCACCTTCACGCCCCCGCTCTGCCCCGAAAGTCACTTTCTGGGCACGACTCGCGCGGGTCACCTCCGTCTCATCAGGACACGCGGTTCTCGTCGGCACCGCCATCCGTACGGTCCGTCTGGCCGCCCCGCTCGGCGGGCGTCGGGTGGTCCGCCTCGGCCTGGTCCGCCCGCCGCCCGAGCGGCGGGGGCCAGGGCGCGCCCTCGGGTGGCGGCTCGCCCACGTGCGGCCGCTCGCGGCCCAGGACCGATTCGAAGATCTCGCTCAGGTCATCGCCCTCGACCGCGATCTCCTCGGCTTCCTCGTGCCGCTGCTGCTCGTGGATGCGCTCGTCGCTGGGCGCCTGGTCGTGGGAGGCGGGCGGAGCCTGCTCGGCGGACCTCGTACGGTCTGCGTCCATAAGCAACCAGCTACCCGCCCCGGGGCGGCGCCAAACGGCGGCGACGCCACCCGAGTACCCTCCCTGTACGTGGCGTCCACCCTTTCGGTCCTTACGCGGCAGCGCGACTTCCGGTACCTGTTCCTGGCCGAGCTGGTCGTCTTCGGCGGCGACTGGTTCGTGTTGATCCCGTTGGTGACGCTGCTGCAGGACCTCACCGGCAGCGGCCTGCCCGGGGCGATCGCGCTCGCCGCGGATACGGCCGTCGGCGCGCTGGTGCTGCCGCTCGCGGGCACGTTCGCCGACCGCATGAACCGGCGCACCCTCATGATCGCGGCCAACATCGGGGCGATCGCCGCGGTCGCGCTGCTCTTCGCCGTGCGCTCGGCGCAGCTCGCCTGGATCGGCCCGGTCGCCATCGGGCTGGCCGCGGTGGCGAAGGCCGTTTACACCCCCGCGGCCAGCGCGGCCCTGCCCAACGTGGTTGACGCGGACGACCTCGCGGCCGCCAACTCCCTCGCCGGCAGCGCGTGGGGCACCATGGCCGTCGTCGGTGCCTCGCTCGGCGGGGTCCTGAGCCAGGTCGTCAGCCCGTACGCCTGCTTCGGCATCACGGTCGCCTGCCTGGGCGCGGCCGCCCTGCTCGTGCTGCGCGTACGCCGCCCCCTGCAGGTGCCGCCGACGGGCCCCCGCGTCGCCGCCCGGCCCGTCCGGGAGATCGCCGAGGCCATGCGGTTCATCCGGGGTCGGCCGCGGGTGGCCTCGCTGGTGACTGTGAAGTCCGCGGTCGGGCTCGGCAACGGCGTGCTGGCGGCCTTCCCGGTGCTGGCCGCGGTCGGGTTCGGCCTAGGGGCCATGGCCACGGGCCTGCTGTTCGCGGCCCGCGGCCTGGGCGTGATCGTCGGCCCGCTGCTGTTCCGCCGCGTCCTGGAGCGCCGGGACTGGCTGATGCCGGGCCTGGCGATATCCATGGCCTCCTATGGAGTTGCGTACCTCGCCGTGGCCGTCACCCCGTGGTTCTGGCTGGTCCTCGTCCTCGTGGCGGTCGCCCACGTGTCGGGTGGCGGCAACTGGGTGATGTCGAGCTACGCCCTGCAGATCACCGTGCCCGACCACTTGCGGGGCCGCGTCTTCAGCACCGACAGCATGATCGTGTCGCTGTCGATCTCCGTGTCGATGCTGGTCGCCGGGGCGCTGGTGGACGCGTTCGACCCCCGGGTCGCGATCGCCGTCTGCGGCGGGCTGACCGCCTGCTACGGGGTGGTGTGGTTCCTGGCTACCCGCCGGGTCATGCGGAACGAACCGGCGGTGCCGGCGGCTGTTCTGTCCGCACGGACGCCCTCCTGAGTCTGTCCAGGAAGGACGCCTGACGGCTTCTCACCTGGGCGGCCGACCTTCCTGACACCGGGGTGAGCCCTCCGGGGTCAACCGGGAGTTGCGCGCCGCTGCTAGCGTCGTGATATCACCCCGATGGCAAGGAGTCCCCCATGGAGAAGCGGACGTTTCGGCTCCCCGGCTTCCTGATGCTGCTTGTCCTGCTGGCGGTCGCCGCCGTCCCGATCTGGTACGGCGCGCGCCTGGGCGAACAGGCCGGCGACGACGGCCTGTTCATCCTCATCGTCGTTGCCGCGGTGCTCGTGGACGTTCTGATCCTCAGTGGGTTCATCGTGCTCAACCCGAATGAGGCCGGCGTCATCCAGTTCTTCGGCCGCTACATCGGCAGCGTACGCAAGGCCGGCTTCCACTGGGTGGCCCCCCTGACGAGCAAGCGCAAGGTGACGCTGCGGGTGCGCAACTTCGAGACCACCCGGCTCAAGGTCTCCGATGCCGATGGCAACCCGGTCGAGATCGCGGCGGTCGTCGTGTTCCGGGTCGTCGACTCGGCCAAGGCGGTGTTCGCGGTCGACGACCACACGCAGTACGTCGCGGTGCAGGCCGAGGCCGCCGTCCGGCACCTGGCCACGAGCTACCCGTACGAGTCCCACGACGGGACCCGGGCCAGCCTGCGCGACAGCAGCGTGGTCAGCCCGGCGCTGACCACGGAGCTGCGCGAGCGCGTGGAGCTCGCCGGCGTCGAAGTGCTGGAGAGCCGCGTCACCCACCTCGCGTACGCGCCCGAGATCGCGCAGGCGATGCTCGTCCGCCAGCAGGCCAACGCCGTCGTCGCCGCCCGGGCCAAGATCGTCGAGGGTGCGGTCGGGATGGTCCGCGGCGCGCTCGACCAGCTCGCCGAGCTCAACGTGGTGACGCTCGACGAGGAGCGCAAGGCGCAGATGGTCGCGAACCTGCTCGTGGTGCTCTGCGCCGACCGGGCCACGCAGCCCGTGATCAACACCGGCACGCTGTACGGCTAGCCGATTGAGAGCGAGTCATGACGGAGCGCAAGCGCCTGCTGCTGCGCCTCGACCCGGACGTCTACGAGCGCATCGCCCGGTGGGCCGCCGACGACCTGCGCAGCGTGAACGCCCAGATCGAGTACGCGCTGCGGTGGGCGCTGCGTGCCGCCGGTCGCGCCGGCCCCGGGGCCCGCGACCAGGAGCCGGTTGACCCGGACGACGCCGGTGCACCGGATGACCCCGCCGCACCGGCCGGCGTCGGGTCGTCGGCCGCCGTCCAGGCCGAGCCGCCGGTCGACCCTGACGCCGTGCCGCCGGTCGACTCAGACGCCGAGTCGCCCGCGGCCGCCGGCGCTGAGCCCCCGTCGTCGGATGGCCCCCCGCCGGCCGGGGCCGCCGATTCCGGCCCCGCTCGACAGGGCTGATCGGGTGGCGGGGGTGCTGGCCGGAAGCAGGGGCGCCGGCCCGGCGTAGCAAGATGTCGCCATGGTTGGAAGATCATGGGACCGGGGGGCTGGGCCGGTGACGGTGGTGGTGCCGGCGACCAGCGCGAACCTGGGTCCCGGCTTCGACTGCCTCGGCGTCGCGCTCGACCTCACCGACGAGGTGACCGCCGAGGTCACGGGGGAGGGCATCGCCGTCGAGATCACCGGCGAGGGGG
>JADGGF010000481.1 GCA_019690055.1 Micromonosporaceae bacterium | reverse complement strand
GGCTTGCCCCCCCGCAGGTCGTGTACTTGGGGGGTGTGCGGGGGGCTTGCCCCCCGCAGGTCAGTCCATTCGTACCGGGGGTGCGCCGGAGACGTCGTGCCGCTCGGTCAGCGCTTCGTAGACCCGGCTCGGCAGCAACGGCATGTCGATGTTGCGCACGCCGGTGTCCTTGATGGCGTCCATGACCGCGTTGACGAACGCGGCCGGCCCGCCAACGGTGGCGCACTCGCCCACGCCCTTGGCGCCGAACGGGTGGTGCGGGGACGGGGTGACCACCTCGTGCAGCTCGAACCCTGGGGTCTCCCAGGCCGTGGGCAGCAGGTAGTCCATGTAGTTCGATCCGATGCAGTTGCCCTCCGCATCGAAGGTGATGTACTGCATGGACGCCTTGGCGAACGCCTCGGTCAGGCCACCCATGATCTGGCCCTCGACGATCATGGGGTTGATCCGGACGCCGCAGTCGTCGACGGCGACGACCCGCAGCACGTCCCAGACTCCGGTCTTCGGGTCGACCTCGACGGTTACCACGTACGCCGCGAACGGCCAGGTCATGTTCGGCGGGTCGTAGTAGGCCACCGCCTCCAGGCCCGGCTCCATGCCGTCGGGCATGTTGCTGTACGCGGCCGCCGCCGCCTCCTGGATGGAGACTCCCCGCTCCGGGGCGCTGCGCACGTAGAACCGTCCCAGCTCCCACTCGAGGTCCTCTTCGGACACCTCCAGCAGGTGGGCGGCGAGCTTGCGGGCCTTGGCGCGCACCTTGCGGGCCGCCATCGCCACGGCCGCCCCGGCGACCGGAGTGCTCCGGGAGGCGTACGTGCCCATCCCGAAGGGCGCCGTGTCGGTGTCGCCCTCCTCGACGACCACGTCCTCGGCCGGGATGCCGAGCTCGTGGGCCACGATCTGAGCCCAGGTCGTCTCGTGGCCCTGGCCCTGCGTCTTCGCCCCGGTGCGCAGCAGCGCCCGGCCGGTGATGTGCACCCGCAGCTCGGCGGAGTCGAACATCTTGATGCCGAGGATGTCGAACTCGCGGCTGTTGCCGGCGCCCAGCGGCTCGGTCATCGTCGAGATGCCGATGCCGAGCAGGCGACCCTGCTTCTTCGCCTCTTCCTTCTCCTTGAGGAAGTCTTCGTACCCGATCGCCTGCAGGGCGGTGTCGAGGCACTTGACGTACTGGCCGGAGTCGGTGAGGAAGCCGAACGGGGTGCGGTGCGGGAAGTCGTCGTCGCGCACCAGGTTGATCCGCCGGAACTCCGCCTGGTCCATGCCGAGGTCGTCCGCGGCGGCCTGCATCATGCGTTCCTGGAAGAACATCGCCTCGGTGACCCGGAACGAGCACCGGTACGCCACGCCGCCGGGCGCCTTGTTGGTGTAGACGCCGCGGTTGTGCAGGTAGGCGACCGGGATGTCGTAGCAGGAGAAGGCGGAGTGCAGCAGGCCGATGCGGAACTTGCTCGGCTGAGCGTCGGAGTAGAACGCTCCGTGATCGGAGGTGGTGTGCATGCGCACGGCGAGGATCTTGCCGTCCTTGCGCAGCGCCATCTCGCCGTGCAGGTAGATGTCCCGGCCGAACCCGGTCGAGATGAGGTTGCCGGTCTTGTCCTCGATCCACTTGACCGGCCGCTCCAGCAGGATCGAGGCGAGGATCGACACCACGTACCCGGGGTAGACCGGCACCTTGTTGCCGAAGCCACCACCGATGTCCGGCGCGATGATGCGGATCATGTGCTCGGGCAGCTCCGCCACCAGGGCCACCGCCGCGCGGATGATGTGCGGCGCCTGGGTCGTCATGTAGACGGTCAGCTTCTGCGTCGCCCGGTTGAAGTCGGCGATCGATCCGCAGCACTCGATCGGCGAGGGGTGCGAGCGGGGGTAATGCAGGTCCAGTTTGGACACGACGTCCGCCTGCTCGAAGGCCCGGTCGGTCGCCTCCTTGTCGCCGACCTGCCAGTCGAAGACCACGTTGTCGTGCTGGTTCTCCTTGTCGTCGCGGATCACCGGCGCACCCTCGGCCAGGGCCTGCGTCGGGTTGACGATCACCGGCAGCGGCTCGTAGTCGACCACGATCGCCTCGCAGGCGTCCTTGGCGATGTACGGGTCGTCGGCGATGACCGCGGCGACCTCCTGCCCCTGGAAGCGCACCTTGTCGGTGGCGAGGACCGCCTGGGTGTCGTAGGAGAGGGTGGGCATCCAGGCCAGGTTGCGGCTGGCCAGCATCTCGCCGGTCAGCACCAGCCGTACGCCGGGGATCTCCCACGCCTTGCTCGTGTCGATCGACCGGATCCGGGCGTGTGCCACTGGACTGCGAAGGATCTCCATGTGCAGCATGCCGGGCAGCACGATGTCGTCGAGGTAGGTGCCCTTGCCGCGGATGAACCGGTTGTCCTCGACCCGCTTGCGGCTCGCGCCGAGGCCGCCGATCTTGACCTCATCCAACGCCTGTGTCACGACGACTCCTCCTGCTCGCCGGGGGCGTCACCCCGCATCTTCTGCGCCGCCGCCAGCACGGCCTTGACGATGTTCTGGTAGCCGGTGCACCGGCACAGGTTGCCGGACAGGGCCCAGCGCACCTCCTCCTCGGTGGGGTTGGGATTGCGGTCCAGCAGCGCCTTGGCGGCCATCATCATGCCCGGGGTGCAGAAGCCGCACTGCAGGCCGTGCTCGTCCCGGAACCCTTCCTGGATGGGGTGCAGCTCGCTCGGCCCGGCCAGACCCTCCACTGTGGTCACCTCGTGCCCGTCGGCCTGGACCGCGAGCATGGTGCAGCTCTTGACCGGCGCTCCGTCGAAGAGCACCGTGCAGGCGCCGCAGTTGCTGGTGTCGCAGCCGGTGTGGGTGCCGGTGAGCCGCAGCCCGTGGCGCAGCAGGTGGGCCAGCAGCAGTCGCGGCTCGATCTCGACCGTGCGCCGCTGTCCGTTGACAGTGATGGTCACCCGCCGGGTCGGTACATCGGCGGGTGGCGCTTCGTGGATCTCTTCGAACAAGCTGGTCATGCTCAGGCCGCCCTCTGTACGGACCCGTTCACGCGGGTCAGGATGCGCTCAACGAAGGTTGCGACGATGTGCCGCTTGTAGGCGGCGGTGCCGCGGTGGTCGGTCTTGGGCTGAGCCGCCGCCGCAGCGAGCTCGGCCGCGCCGCTGATGGTCTCGGCCGACAACGGCTTGCCGACCAGCACCTGCGCGGCTTCCGTGGCGTTGATGGTGCTGGAGCCGACCCCGGTCAGGCCGATGCCGGCCCGGGTGACCGTCGCCCCGGTCAGCTCCAGCGCGACCGCCACGCCCGCGGTGGCGAAGTCACCGACCCGCCGCTCCAGCTTGAGGTAGCCACCCGCGACCGTGCCGGTGGCCGGCGGAATGACCGCCTCCACCGCGATCTCGTCGTAGGCCAGCGCGTTCTGGAACGGTCCGGTCACGAACTCGGCGACCGGGATCGTCCGCCGGCCGTTCGGACCCTGGGCCACGATCGAGCCACCGAGGGCGGTGACCACGGCGGCCCAGTCACCCTGCGGATCGGCGTGGCAGAGGGAGCCGACGAGCGTGCCGCGGGTGCGCACGATCGGGTCAGCCACCAACGGAGCCGCAGCCGCCATGGTCGGCGACCGGCTGGGCACGATCGTCGACCGCTCGAGATCGACGTGCCGGCACAGCGCACCGATGCGCAGCGTGCCGTCGGCGTCCACCCGGTGGTAGTCCAGACCGGGCAGGCCGTTGATGTCGACCAGCAGCTCGGGTGACGCGAAGCGCAGCTTCAGCAGCGGCACCAGACTCTGGCCGCCCGCGAGCACCTTC
>JADGGF010000480.1 GCA_019690055.1 Micromonosporaceae bacterium | reverse complement strand
GGCGAGCTTCGCCACCTCGCACACCCGCACGACCTCGTCGACGTCCTTGTACGCCGCGGGCGTCTCCTCGACGAGACCCTTCGTGGAGGCCCCGCGGACCTGGATTCCCGCCTCGGCCAGCTCCCGGCGCAGATCCGAGGCCTGGGTGCTGCGGGTGGCCTCGTGCCGGGACATGACCCGGCCGGCCCCGTGGCAGGCCGAGTGGAACGCCGACCCGCCGGCCACGCCGACGAGCACGTAGGACGCGGTGCCCATCGAGCCCGGCACCAGGACGGGTTGGCCGACCGACCGGATCGGCGCTGGCAGCTCCGGATGGCCGGGCGGGAACGCCCGGGTGGCGCCTTTGCGGTGCACGCACAGGCGTCGGGTGGTGCCGTCGACCCCGCTCTCCGGCTTGGCAAGGTTGTGCTCCTCCAGCTTGGCCAGGTTGTGGGAGACGTCGTAGAGCAGGCGCAGCGGCCCGAGCCCGGCGTGGGCGAAGGCGCCCCGGGCGGCGTGGGCGAGCAACTGCCGGTTGGCCCGTCCGTAGTTCGCGGCGGCCGCCATGGCACCCAGGTACCGCTGGCCCTCGGGTGACAAGACCGGCGCGCCGGCGAGCTGCGGATCGGGCAGTGTGATCCCGTACCTGGGCATCACCGACTGCATGGTCCGGACATGGTCGGTGCAGATCTGGTGACCCAGCCCGCGCGAGCCCGAGTGGATCATCACGCACAGCAGGTCGGGGCGTAGCCCGTACGCCTCGGCGATCCCGGCGTCGTAGATCCGGTCGACCGCCTGCACCTCCAGGAAGTGGTTGCCCGAACCCAGGCTGCCGAGCTGTCCCCGACCTCGCTCCAGCGCCCGCGGGCCGACCGCCCCCGGGTCGGCCCCGGCAACCGAACCACCGTCCTCGCAGAACGTCAGGTCGTCCGGTTCGCCGTAGCCGCGCTCGACCAGGCTGCGGGCTCCGCCGACGAGCACGCTCTCCAGTTCGCTCGGTCCGACCGAGGACAGCACGCCGCCACGACCCATGCCGGTGGGAATCACCTCGCTCAGCCGGCCCATCAGCCGGGGTACCCGGTCGGCCGCCTCGGCCCGGGTCACGGTCGAGGTGAGCAGGCGGATGCCGCAGGAGATGTCGAACCCGACTCCGCCCGGCGACACCACCCCGCCCTGCTCCGGATCGGTGGCGGCGACCCCGCCGATCGGGAAGCCGTACCCCCAGTGCAGGTCGGGCATCGCGTACGACGCCTCGACGATCCCGGGCAGGGTGGCGACGTTGACCACCTGCTGCAGCGTCTGGTCCTGGGCCTGGTCGGGGAGCAGGGCCGCGGAGGCGAAGACCACGCCCGGCACGCGCATAGCGCCGGTCGGCTCGATGCGCCACCGACCCGGGGCCTCCTCAACCAGATCGATCATCACCAAAGTCCTGGTTCAGTCCGCCGCGACCCCGTCGGCCCCACCGGCCTTCGCTGCCCCACTGGTCCTCGATGCCCACCGGCCTTCGGGTGTTCCACCAGCCGCAGCGGCATGGTCACCCGCCCGACGCGACCAGGATCTCGTCGGCGAGGCGGGCGGCCCGGGCAACCTGCTCGGTGTCGACCCCTCGCCCGACGGCCGGGTGGCCCTCCAGGCCGCGGGCCAGGGTGCGTACCGCCTCGGTCAGCGCGGAGAGTCGATCGTCGATCGAGGGCTGGACCGCCGCCGCTCGGCGAGCCTCGACCGGCTCGCCGGCGGGGGCCCCGTCCTGCACGGTGGCCCGCAGGCCGGCCGGCAGTTCGGCCAGGGCCTCAGCGACCTGACCGGGGGACATGTGGTCGGTGATGACGTGCGTGACGGTGGCGGCGATGGCGGGCACCTCGCTCGGCGGCACCATTGCCTCGGCCGCGAAACGCTGCACGTACTCGGCCGCGTTGTACCGCATCGGGACCCGACTCGGCTCCCACCCGTCGTAGTACGTCCCGCGCAGCAACTCCGGCAACTGCTGACCGAACTTCGCGGCCGCGTCGATGGTGAGCCGGTCGCGCAGGGTGTGCAGCCAGGCGCGCAGCACCCGTCGGGCGTAGTGGCGATCCTGCGTGCCGAGCGCGGCGGCCACGTCGGCCACCCAGACGCTGGCCCGGTGGACGGCATGCGCGTAGTGGGACGACATGCTGGCCTCCTCCCCCGTGTACGGTCACCGTACGACGGTGGGCGCGCCGGGGGGCGACAAACCCACGGAACGTACGTTCTCAAAACCGTCGATCAAACCTCTCCCGGGTCGTGACGGTGGTCTCATGGGACGGGTGGAGGCTTCTCGCGAATCCCGCGCCCCGGATACCCGCGCGATGTCGGGCGACCTCGGGCGCGACGTCGAGATCGAGGCGGGCCGGCTGCGGTTACCGGGTCACCTCGTGGTCCCGCCCGGCACCGGCGGCATCGTCATCTTCGCGCACGGCAGCGGAAGCGGCCGGTTCAGTCCGCGCAACAACTTTGTCGCCTCGGTGCTCTCCGAGGCCGGCCTGGGCACGCTGCTGCTCGACCTGCTCACGCCCGAGGAGGAGGCCGACCGAGCCAACGTGTTCGACATCGAACTGCTCGCCGACCGGCTCGCCGCCGCCACCGCCTGGCTGCGGCGTCAGCCTGAGGGCGCGGACGTGGCGATCGGCTGGTTCGGGGCAAGCACGGGCGCCGGCGCCGCACTGTGGGCCGCGGGTGCCCCGGGAGCCGACGTGGCCGCGATCGTCTCCCGCGGCGGGCGTCCCGACCTGGCCGGCGAGCGCCTGTCGGCGGTGCAGGCGCCGACCCTGCTCATCGTGGGCGAGGCCGACACCACCGTGCTCGAGCTCAACCGGTCGGCCCAGGCTCAGTTGCGGTGCCTCAACGAGCTGCGCATCGTGCCCGGGGCCACCCACCTGTTCGAGGAGCCGGGCACGCTCGCCATCGCCGCCGAGCACGCCCGCGACTGGTTCCTCCAGCACCTCCGGCCGGCCACGGCCTGGCACGAGGAGACCAGTGACCGTACGGCCAGTGGTTTCCAGCTCATGCCCCACACCGCCGACGTCATGGTCACCGCCTGGGGGTCCACTCTGGAGGGTTGTCTGACCGAGGCGGCGCTCGGGCTGGTATCGAGCTTCGCCGAGGTCGGCGACGTCGCCCCCGAGGATCGGGTGGAGTTCACCTGCCAGCCGGGTCCGGACTCCGAGCTCCTGGTGGAGCTGCTGGACGAGGTCATCTACGCCATCGACGCCTGGGACGTGGTGCCGGTCCGGGTCGACGTCCGGCGCACCGGCGAGGGCGGGCTGGCCGGCGAGTTCGGCGTCGTGGAGCGCGGGCACGTCCGGGTCGTCGGGCCGGCGCCGAAGGCGGTCACCCGGCATGATTTGAGCCTCGAGCAGCAGGACTCGCAGTGGCGCTGCCGCGTCGTCGTCGACGTGTGACCTCGACGGCTGCCGTCAGCGTGACGGTGCCCAGACTGCCCGCACGGCGCCGACCGGCTCGCCGCCGCCGTAGACCGTAGCGGTCGCACCCGAGGCGAGCTCGTCGAGCGCGGGCGCGTCGACGCCCAGGCGGCGCAGCGCGACGACCACCACCGGGCCGAGCGGACGTTTGCTCCCGTCGTCGATCTTCACCGCGACCGCGCCCACGCCCGGCACCGCGACCGCCAGCACCCCCTCCGCACCGCCCTTGGCCAGCAGGCCCGGCACACCCTGCATCAGCCGGGTGTCGTCCCGCTCCGGCCCCCGGCCGCCGACGAGGTGCGGGTGGGCGCGCATCGCGTCCGCGACCGTCCGCTCGGCCGTGCCGGGCGCGGCCGCGCCCCGGGCCCGGCCCGGGGGGGGATACACAACTCCGAGC
>JADGGF010000021.1 GCA_019690055.1 Micromonosporaceae bacterium | reverse complement strand
CGGGGGAACGGTGCCGAGCAGCGCCGCGGCCGGCGACTCGGGGCTGATCGGGTCCCGGCTACCGGGGTCGCCCGGCGCGTCGGCGAACTGCGGGGGCGTGCCCGGTCCGGGGTCGGGAGCCGGCGGGGACATCTCGCCCGGGAACGGCGCGAAAGTGCGCCGCTCAAAGCCCGGAGGTACCTGGGCCCGGACGCCGTCCGGCGGCGCGGAGAAATCCTGGGCAGCGTACGGGTCCTGCCGGGGCGGACCGCCGTCGCGCGGAGCCGGCACACGCGCGCCGAAGGCCTCCGGTACGGGCTCGGGCTCCCCCGCCCCGAAGAACGCGGAGGCGGCTCCGGAGTACGGCCCATGACCGGGCTCGGCGGGCGAGACGGGCGGCGCGGGCGAGACCGGAGGCGCGGGAGCCGGCGACACCGGGGCGAACGGGTCCGGGGACGCGAACGGGAACGCGGCCGGGGAGACGGGCGGCAGCCCCGCGTCGGGCGCGGCCGGCGGCGCCCATGGCGAGGGGGCTTCGCCGGTCGACCCGTGACCGTTCGGAGTGTGGCCGTTGGCCATCGGATCACCGGCCGGCGCGGACGTCTGTTGCCAACGGGCGGTAATGATGGCGGCGGTCGCCGCCGCCAGGGTCGTCTCCCCCCTATCGGGGATGTTGTGTTCACCCATACCGCGCGCTCCTCGGTAGCCTCAGGTGAGGTTACCGTGTGTGCGGAGTAATCGTCGTGGTGCAGTCGTACGAAGTACTGTCGAACGGTTGCCCTACCGGGCTCGACACAATGCGTACGGACACCCGAGACGCACGGACACCAAAGGTGGTTTCGGCGATCGTGCGAGCGCAGACATTGAGGCACACGTAGAGGTGAGTCATGCCATCGGCGAGCGACACGCAGGCCATGCGGCCGACGCGCCTGCCCCGGTCGGCCCGGCGCAAACAGCTGCTCGAGGCGGCCCAGGAGGTCTTCGTCGCTCAGGGATACCACGCGGCCGCGATGGACGACATCGCCGAGCGGGCCGGGGTATCCAAGCCGGTGCTCTACCAGCATTTCCCCGGCAAGCTGGAGCTCTACCTCGCGCTCCTGGACACCCATTGCGACGCGATTATCGAGCGCATGCGCACCGCCATGTCGTCGAGCACCGACAACAAGGTGCGGGTGGAGGCCGCGACCCGGGCCTATTTCGACTTCATTGATCACGAGAGCGAGGCCTTCCGCCTGGTCTACGAGTCCGACCTGCGCCACGAGCCGGCGGTCCGGGAGCGGGTCGAGCGGATGGAGCGGGGCTGCATCGAGGCCATCACCGAGACGATCATGGCCGACACCGGCCTCGGTCGGGAGCGGGCCGAGCTGCTGGCCGCCGGCCTGTGCGGGGCCGCCGAGGTCGCCGCCCGGTTCTGGCTGGCCGGCGGTCGTCGGGTCCCGAAGGAGGATGCCGAGGCGCTGCTCTCCGCCCTGTCCTGGCGGGGCATCTCGAGCTTTCCTCTGCAGGATCAGCCCCCCGCGAAGCCACAACGGGCCCCGGAGATCAGCTAGCCTTCGAGCAGGCCGTCACCGGGCCACCAGCAGGCCGTCACCAGCCACCTGTAGGTCGTCGTCCAGCCACCACATCGAGGAAGGAACATCCCTTGGAGGTCAAGATCGGCGTTCAGCACTCTCCCCGGGAGCTGTCGCTGGAGAGCGCGCAGACGCCGGACGAGGTCGCCGACGCCGTGACGAAAGCACTCAACGACCCGAGCGGGGTGCTGACGCTCACGGACGAGAAGGGCCGACGCGTGATCGTGCCGGTGGCGAAGATCGCTTACGTCGAGATCGACCGAGCCACCCCGCGGCGGGTGGGCTTCGCGCCGGACTGAGCGGCCACGGGCGGCCTCAGCGGCCTCGGGCGGCCACGTACGCCGGCCGCGGCCCGGCGCCACCGCGTTGGCGCAGGAAACCGGAGGTCCGGGGCAGGAAAGTTCGGGCGGGAAGAGTTCGGGCAGCCGGGTCCGGCCGGAGCATCGGCCCCGACGCCGTGGGCATCCCGTAGGATGGACGGCGTAAGCCGGGGGTGCACGTACGCGCCCCGGCCCGCGTGTGGCCCGCGACGTCGATGGCCGGCGGCAGGATCGCGAGGAACGATCTCAACCCCGACGTTGTGAGCGGCCCGCGAGAGGCGAACCGAGGATCGGCCGCGTTGACCGAGCCTCGTGACATTCGAGCGCCCGGCCAGGACCCGAGCGGGGCGCTCCCGATCGAGGGACACCCGTTGTCGAACAGCACGACGTCAGAACCGAACGAGCAGACAACCGCCCAATCCGCGGACGATACGCAGCCCAAGACCCGGCGGCGGACGCGGAAGGGCACCGCAGCAACCACCGAAACCGGACATTCAGAAACCGGACGTGCGGGCACAGGGCGTACGAGCAGCAGCCGTCCGAGCACCGGCCGTACGGGGACCAGGAGCCGGCGCTCCGCCGCGGCGACCGAGCCCGTGGCCCCGGCCGCCGAAACGGTCGCCTCCGGCGCCGCCGAACCCACCGGCGTCACGGGGGCCGCCAGCACTGAGACGATCGAGGTCACCGAGGCCGAGCCGGTACCGGCCGGCGTCGAGTCGGCGGTCCTGCCGGGACGGGCCCCGGTCCGGCCCGACTCCCCGACCTTCGCCGAGCTCGGCGCCCGACCCGAGACCGTGGCCGCGCTCGAGGCGGTCGGCATCCGCCAGGCGTTCGCGATCCAGGAGTACGCGCTCCCGATCGCGCTGCGCGGGGCGGACCTGATCGGCCAGGCCCCGACCGGCACCGGCAAGACGCTGAGCTTCGGCATACCGCTGCTGGAGCGGGTGCTCGCCCCCGACGAGGGCGCCGACGGCAGCCCGCAGGCGCTGGTGGTCGTGCCCACCCGTGAGCTCGGCCTGCAGGTCGCCCGAGACATCCAGACCGCCGGGTCGACCCGGGGCGTCCGGGTGCTCCCGGTCTACGGCGGCGTGGCGTACGAGCCGCAGATCGAGGCGCTCCGGCGAGGCGTCGAGATCATCGTCGGCACGCCGGGCCGGCTGCTGGACCTGGCGAAGCCGGCGAAGGGCCGGCACCAGCCGCCCCTGCGCCTGGACCGGGTGCGGGCGCTGGTGCTCGACGAGGCCGACCGCATGCTCGACCTGGGCTTCCTGGATGACGTCGAGAAGATCTTGAAGATGCTGCCCGAGGACCGGCAGACGATGCTCTTCTCGGCCACGATGCCGGACCCGATCGTGGCGTTGGCCCGGCGGTTCCTGCGCCATCCGGTGACCGTGCACGCCCGGCACGAGGTGACGGCGGCGCCGCTGACCAAGCAGGTGGTCTACCGGACCCACCCGCTCAACAAGCTCGAGGTGGTGGCGCGGATCCTGCAGGCACGCGGCCGCGGTCTCACGATGATCTTCTGCCGGACCAAGCGGGCGGCCGACCGCGCCGCCGAGGACCTCGACTTCCGGGGATTCGCGGTCGCCGCGGTCCACGGCGACCTCGGCCAGAGCGCCCGCGAGCGGGCCCTGCGCGCCTTCCGCAACGGCAAAGTCGACGTGCTCGTCGCCACCGACGTCGCCGCCCGCGGCCTGGACGTCAGCGGCGTCACGCACGTGATCAACTACGACTGCCCCGAGGACGCCGACACCTACACCCACCGGATCGGCCGTACCGGACGGGCGGGGGCCACCGGCGTGGCGGTGACGTTCGTCGACTGGGAAGACCTGCCACGCTGGCGGATCATCGACAAGTCCCTCGGGCTCGACATCCCCGATCCGCCGGAGACGTACCACACCTCTCCGCACCTGTACACCGACCTGGACATCGACCCGTCCGTCACCGGTACGCTGCCCCGCGCCGACCGCACCCGGGCCGGCCTGGATGCCGAGGCCGAGGAGGACCTGGGCGGCGGCCGCCGGTCCCGCCGTCGGGACGCCGGCGCCGACGAGCGACCGCCCACCAAGCGCCGGCGCCGCCGGACCCGCCGGATCGTCACCGATTCGGGGTCCCTCGTCATCGAGCCAACGTCCACAACGGACACGGACACCGCGTCTGCGGACACATCGTCCACAGTGGAGCTGGCCGGAACCGGGACGGAGGCCCCACCGAAGCGTCGCGCCCGGCGCCGTCGTCGCCGCCGCAGCGGTGGGACCGGCGTCAGTGAGGCCACCCCCGGCCCCGGAGAGGAGTAGCCGGTGCAGTCATCGAAGTACACGCCACCGCCGCCGACCGCGGCGCCGCCGGTCGGATGGCGCCCCTACGTCGTCGTGCCCACGGCACCGCCGCGGCCCCTGCCGGCGCAGGACCACGCCGCCATCGATGCCGAGGAGAACGCCGCGCGTCGATTCACCGTCGCCGTCGCGGTCGTCGCCATGCTGACGCTGACCGTGCTCCTGGCCGTCCTCTACGGACAGATGCTCGGCTAGCTGCCCCACCCGCTGTCAGTCCGGGCAAGAACCGTCACCCCGGTGGCCTTCCTGCCACCGGGGCGGCCTACTCCTCCGGCTCGGCGACCTGGCAGGTGGCGCACAGGCCCCAGAACGTGACCTCGGCCTCGTCGATGACGAACCCGGCGGGCGGGGTCGACGGGTCCAGGCAGGGGGCGCCGCCGACCACACAGTCGATGTCGGCGACGGCACCACAGCCGCGGCAGACGACATGGTGGTGGTTGTCGCCGCTCCGGCGCTCGTAGAGGGCCGGACTGCCGGCCGGCTCGATCCGCCGGGCCAACCCGACCCGGGCGAGCGCGTTGAGCACGTCGTATATCGCCTGGGTGGAGACCGAGTCCAGCCGCGCGCGTACCCGCTGGGCGATCTGCTCGACATCGAAGTGGCCACCCTCGTCGAGCACCTCGAGCACCGCGAGGCGGGGACGGGTGACCCGCAGCCCGCGCGAGCGCAGCAGCTCCTGCGGGCTCGGCCGCCCGGGAGGCATGGATACGTCGTCAGCGTTCACGGTCAACCAGGTGAGTGTTCCGGCCAGGCCCGTCCATCAGACCACGCCACCGAGATTCGCTCAAGATTGCGCCTTTGTCCGGCTTGGCGGTACGTGGGGCGAATCACCCCGACCCACGGAGTCCGGGCATCGTCACGAGCCCGGAAAACCAGAGCCTTTGATGAACCGGAGCTCTGGATGAACCGGTTCTGGGCCCGGATGCGTGTGCAGTGGTGGCCGTCCCCGGACGAGTCAGGGCGCTAGAGTGCCCGCAGGCCCGCCGACGCGAAGGAGCGAACGTCGATGTTTCGCGAGCTGTTCAACCTTCCCGCGCACGTGTTGATCGTGCACGCCGCGGTTGTGTTCGTCCCGTTGGCCGCGCTGGCTGCGATCCTCTACGCGCTCTGGCCCCGCCTTCGCCAGCACATCTGGTGGGCCGTCCTCGGACTCGCGGTCGTCGCGCCAGCCTCGGCCTGGGCCGCGGTGCTGTCCGGGCAGGAGCTGGAGCAGATCTGGATCGATCGCGTCGGCCCCGACCCCCAGGGTCCGTCGCTCGCCCTGCTCCACGAGATCGACAACCACCAGGCGCTCGCCAACGTCACGGTGTACCTCACGACCGCCTTGGGCGTCGTGATGCTCGCGGCCGTGCTGTGGGCCATGCCCGGGCCGCTGAGCAAGATCAATCCGGCCTCGCCGGTGGTCCGGGTCGTGGTCGCCGTGATCTCGGTCGGGCTCGCGCTGGCGACGCTCTACTACGTGATCCGGACCGGAGACGCCGGGGCCCGCACGACGCACCAAGAGATCTAGCCGCACGGCGGCGAGCCGCGCACGGCTAACCTTCGGGCATGAGCATCGCCGGGACGCTGTGGCAGGAGAACGCCGACCTCGCCGAGGCGGCGCTACGGCATCCGTTCGTCCGCGGCATCGCCGACGGGACGCTCGACCGCGACCGGTACGTCGCCTACCTCGCCCAGGACGCGATCTACCTGGAGGCGTTCGCCCGGGCGTACGCCCTCGCGTTGGCCGCCGCCCCGGACCGGGCCGGGGTCGAGGCGTTCGCGGCGCTGATCAGCGGAGTGCGCGACGAGCTGCGCCTGCACGACGGCGTGGCCGCTCGCTGGGGCATCGACATGGCATCGGTACAGCCGGCGCCGGCCACGCTCGCCTACACCAATTTCCTGCTGGCCACCGCGGCTACCCGCGACGTCGGCACCATATGCGCCGCGATGACCCCGTGCATGCGTCTGTACGCCTACCTGGGTCGGTCCCTGGCGGAAACCGCCGAGCCGGGGGCGTACCGTGAATGGATCGACACCTATGCAGCTCCGGAGTTCGAGGAGCTGGCCCGGACCCTGGAAGGGCTGCTCGACCGCTACGTACGCGACCACGGCACCGCCGCCACCGCCTACCGCCGCGCGATGCAGCTGGAGGTCGCCTTCTTCGACGCCGCCGCGGCGTGAACCCGGGCCGGCCGCCCGTCACTGCCCTCGGCAGTCCGCGCAGCTCGCTGGCGCGGAATCGGCGAGCACATCACGACTCGGCAGCCTCCAGGCCGCGGTACGACTCGGCAGCCTCCAGGCCGCGGTCGAGCCCGGCCCAGGACTCGCGACCCGGCCGCGTCGCGCCGACCGGGCAGGCACGCCGGAAGTCGCACCAGCCGCAGATGCTGCCCGGCTGGGCCGGGAACGCCTCGTCCGGATCCGCCCCGGCCGCGACCGCCCGCTCGGCGGCCATCGCGTCGGCCGCGGTCTGCTCGGCCCGGCGAAGGTGCCGGGCGATCGACTCGTCGGTGTGCTCGTGGGCCGCCACGGTACCGGTCGGCAGGTGGTGCAGCTCGACCCGGCGGCACGGGCGGCGGAACAGCCGAGCGGTGGCGTAGGCGTAGAGCGCGAGCGCCCGGGAGGCACGGGCGTCCTCCGGCCCCAGCCCCGTCCGTCCGGTCTTGTAGTCGACGATGACCAGCTCGCCGTCGACCTCGTCGATGCGGTCCACGCGCCCGGACAGCGCCAGCGTCGCGGTCTTGGCGGCCACCGTCCGCTCCACCGCCAGCGGCTCGAACTCCGGGTCGAGACCCTCCACGTAGGACAGAAGCCACTGGCGGGCGCGGTTGAACGCCTGCCGCTCCTGCTCCTCGTCGCGGTACCCGTCCCGCACCCAGGTCGCCCGCAGCAGCGAGCCGACCACGGTCGGCGTCCGCCGGTCGGGGGGTAGGCCGAACCAGGCCCGCAGCGCCGTGTGCACGCTCGCGCCCAGCGAGTTGTGCGCCCACGGCGGTCCCTTGGGCGGGGTCGGTCGGTCGAGGTAGGTGAACCGGTAGCGGCGCGGGCACTCCTCGTACGCCGCCAGCTTGCTCGGCGTGCAGGTGAACAGCCGCGGCGGCTCGGGGAACAGCCCCTGCTGCCCTTCCGGGGCACCGACCACGCCAGCCTCGGTCACGAATCGATCCTGCCACCCGGGCCGGCCATCACCCACCAAGGACACGTCAGCAGGCCCCCGCGTTGATCTAGGGCATACCTTTGCGTTGATCTAGGGCATAGAGTGGTGCCTGGAGATCAACTCACCACCTCTGGCCCTAGATCAACGCGAGAAGCCACCGGCCCGCGTGTGGGCCGCGGCCCGGAGCGCGGCGAAGGCGTCCGGGGCGGTGAGGTTCGCCCCGATCGGCGTGGGCTTGTTGGCCCCGTGGAAGTCGCTCGAGCCCGTCGCCACCAGGCCGAGCCGGTCGGCGAGAGCCCGGACCCGCGCCCGCTGCTCCGGCGTGTGGTCCTCGTGGTCGACCTCGAGCCCGTCCAGGCCGTGGGCGGCCATCTCGACGATGAGCGACTCCGGCACGATCCGGCCCCGGCTGCTCGCCTGGGGATGGGCGAAGACCGACACCCCGCCGGCGTCCCGGATCAGGTCCAGCCCGCGAAACACATCGATGTCCGGCTTGGGCACCCGCCAGCGGGCGCCGAGCATCGAGGGGGCGAACGCCTCCGACACCGTCGAGACCAGGCCACGCCGGATCAACGCCTGGGCCAGGTGCGGGCGCCCAACCGTTCCGCCGGCCGCGTACTCCTGCACCTCCGCCCAGGTCACGTCGATGCCGTCGGCACGCATCAGGTCGACCATCTTCTGGGCCCGCTGCTCCCGCCCCTCGCGCACCCGGGCCAGCTCCGCCTGCAACCCCGCATGGCCGGCGTCGACCCAGTACCCGAGCAGGTGCAGCGAGATCGACGGTTCGACGCCGTACCACCGGCACGAGAGTTCCACGCCGGGCACGAACTCCAGACCGTACGACCGCGCCGCCGCCGCGGCCTCGGACCAGCCGGCCAGGTTGTCGTGGTCAGTCAACGCGACGACATCCAGCTCCGCCGCAGCCGCCGCAGCGATCACCTCGGCCGGCGAGAGCGTGCCATCGGAGACCGTCGAGTGAGTGTGCAGGTCGATGCGCATCCCCGCCGACGCTACCGGAGATCGGTCACCTCGATGAACCTGCTCGCCTCCCCGCCGAGGTGCAGTGGCACCGACTCGTCGGGCCGGCCGTCGGTGTGGACGATGGTCGAGCCGGAGCGCTGCACAACGACAAAGGTCTCCGCGTCGATCCAAGCGACCGTGAACACTTCGTCCGGCAAGGGCAGAGTCCGCACGGGGCCCGCACCATCCCACACCGTCTCGGCCTCGTAGAGGGCGATGCCTTCCGTGCCCGGGACGCCCCACCAGCGGCCATCCGGCGAGGGCAGGATTTGGTAGTAGTCCGGGAACGGTGCCGGACACACCGAACGGACCGGGGTGAAGCCGTCGGGATCGAGCTCCCCCAGACACAAGTTCTTCGAACCAGGGTCCGGGCGGAACTGGCCGATGAGCCGTTCGCCATCCAGGGTGACGGCATGGGCGGCGATGGTCGGGTACTCAGCCGGGGCGTAGTCGCCGCGGCTGGGGAACCACACGTCCCAGATGTCCAGACCCCCACCGGTTTGGGTGCCGGCCACCACGACCGCCTCGCCGACGAGCGCACGGGGATACAGCGGACGCATGGTGGGCTCGTAGATCGGCGCCGGCGTGCTCGCCACTTCGGTGACCGCGCCATCGGCGTACCGACCGAGCCGCAGCCGACCGTTGGCGATCCAGGCGACCTGGACGCCGGGGAAGTGCGCCGTGCCGGGGCTGACCAGCAGCACCCCGTCCCCGACCACCACCATCGACGCCACGCCGTTCTCCGAGACGTGCCACAACGTGGACGTATCCATGGCGGATGCCCCTGTGCTCTGATACAGGTCGATGAGCCAACCGTCGGGCACGCGCCACGCACCCTCCACCCAGCACGGCCCGCACGCGACGATGTCGGCGAGCGAGACCTCCCCGCCCCCGGCGAGGATCAGCCGGTCGCCGACCACCACGTCGACCGGAGGGGGGTTCGCCGGGCCGACGGTGGGCGTCGGCGACGTCCCGCTCGGCTCCACCCCACTCGGGCCCGGCGACACCGTCGCGCCGCGACCGCCCGCGAGCGTGACCACCCCGACGCTTGCGAGCGCCACACACACGACCGCCAGCAGCGAGCCGATCGCCGTCCGGTTGCGCCGGGCCCGCCGGCCCCGCGCGATGGCCCGCTCAGCGACGCCCTCGGTCGCCGGCGACGTGGTCACGATCTCCCGGAACGTGTCGCGCAGCAGATCCTCGATTCGGCTCATGACGCGTCCCTCTGTCGACCCAGCGGTTGGGACGGCGTGTCGACCCCGGCCTGGGCGAGGCGTTCCCGCAGCGTGGCCAGCGCCCGAGCTGTCTGGCTCTTCACCGTTCCCACCGAAATGCCCAACACTTCGGCGGTCTGCGCCTCGGTGAGGTCCTCGTAGAACCGCAGGACCAGCACGGCGCGCTGCCGGTCCGGCAGCGTCCGCACGGTGGCCCAGATGGTCTGGCGCTCGGCCCAGCCGTCGTAGGGGTCCTCTGTCCGTTCGGGCATCACCTGGCTGGGTCGCTCGCCGTGCCAGCGGCGTCGCCACCAGCTCGTCGCCGTGGTCACCAGCACCCGCCGGGCGTACGCCTCGATAGCGCCGATCTCACCCAACCGTCGCCACGCCAGGTAGGTCTTGGTCAGCGCGGTCTGCAGCACGTCCTCGGCGTGCGCCCAGTCGCCGACCAGCAGATACGCAGTGCGCAGAAGTGACGTCGAGCGGAGCGCGACGAACTGCCGGAACTCACCCTCGTCCGTCACCGACGTCTCCCATCCCGGTCACGCGCGAAGAACGCGATGGCGGACGGAAAAGGTTGTCAGGCCCCGGAGAAAGAATTTCTCCGGCGGCGCGAGGGAGCATCGCAGCGACCAGAGCGACCAGGGAAGGCCACGCATCAAGGGCCCCAGGCCCGTGCGAGCGTTACAACCCGTCGTCGACCTTGGCCGGGCGGCGCCGCGCCTCGGAGGCCTCGGGCTCGTACATCTCCTCGACGACCTGCAGGTAGAGGTCCGTCGGGTTGGGCAGGTTCGACACCTTCCGCAGGGCCTGGTCCTGGCCGGCCGACTCGATCTCGAATGTGCCGTACCCGAGGATGCGACCCAGTGGGGACTGGGTGTACTTCATGTCGGTGACGCGGGCCAGCGGAAGCATCGCGACCTTCCGCGCGATGATTCCGGCGATCACCATGACCCGCTTGTTGGTGAGGACGAACCGGTCGTAGTACCACTCGGCGACGTCCCAGAGGACCCAGCCCAGCACGCCCAGCCAGATGACGACGAGGATCGTGAGGGCGTCCTGGTACCCCTCCTTCGCCAAAAAGCCCGCAATATAGCCAAGTACAAATGTAATGAGTACCCCGAGACTCAGTCGCTTCACCAGGTGGATCCAGTGCCGCCGCCACTCCCCCCGGAACTTCTCCGTCGGGAACAGGTAGCGCCGAACCAGATCGCTCGGTTCCCGGGTCGCGATGAGGTCGACCTGAGTGGGCTTCTGGTGGGGTTCCAGGATCGCCCCGTACTCATCCTCGTCGAACTCAATGATCGTCCCGGACACCGTCGGAATTGGCTCGGTCTTGCGCTCCGACGGTGGCCGGCGACGCTCGTCGTCCTCCGCTCCAGGCCGGGGTTCCTCGGACATCGGCGTTCGCTAGGCGACGAGGTTGGTAAAGAAGTCGCCGAAGCCGGTGGCGATGTCCATGATGCCGGCACCGATCGACTTGAAGACTTCAGCAGCCGATGCAGGGCGGAAGGCGATAAAGAAGATCAGGAACGCCACACCGCCCCAGGTGAAGACCTTCTTGACCATATCGGTGTTCCTCCTTGGTCGCTTGCCTCCATCGGTCTGGCGTCCGGTCGTTCGGTACCGCAAGCCTCGGGTGGGCAGAGTCTGTCACCACGGTATCAGTTCCATCCGGCGCGGTTAATCCGTTAGGCGGAACCTGCCTCGATCCCTGCCTTGACGCGCCCGAGGTGTGTCATCGTGCCGACCCGTCCACGAGTTGCCGGTCACGGCCATTGGCCAGCACCGACCACAGTGGAGCCAGGGCGGCCGTCCACACTCCGGTCGCGCTCAGACAGGCCCCGACCAATCCGGTCGTACCGCACCGGACGTCGGGCAGCATACCGAGTCACCCACCAGCCCATTCTCGCCGCGCGGCCGGCTCGGCGTGGGCGATTCGCCCGTTTTTGCAGGGTTGCTCGGCGGGACCGCCGGTACGCCAGACTTCCGGTGTGGCCGATGAGCGTGAGGGGCGTGCCGGGGTGGCCGGGCACCACGCGGACGACGATGCGCTGAGGACCGACGACACGGAGACCGAGGCCGTGGAGACCGAGGTCGGGGTCGGTCCCTGGGAGGGGCCCTGGCCCGACGACCCGCGGTACGACCCGGAGCTGCTCGCCAACGGGGACCACCGCAACGTCGTCGATCGCTACCGCTACTGGCGGGTCTCGGCGATCGTGGCCGACCTGGACACCCGGCGGCACGACTTTCACGTGGCCATCGAGAACTGGCGGCACGACCTGAACATCGGCACGGTGGTCCGCACGGCCAACGCGTTCCTCGCCGCCGCCGTGCACATCGTGGGCCGACGCCGCTGGAACCGCCGGGGGGCGATGGTGACGGACCGTTACCAGCACGTGCGCTACCACCCCGACGCGGCCGCGCTGGCGCAGTGGGCCAGTTCCGAAGGTCTGGTCCTGATCGGCGTCGACAACCTGCCCGGCGCCGTGCCGATCGAGACCGTACAGCTGCCGCGTCGGTGCGTGCTGCTCTTCGGCCAGGAAGGACCGGGCCTGTCCGAGGCGGCCCGGGAGCATGCGTCGCTCGTGTGCTCCATCGCCCAGTACGGCTCCACCCGCTCGATCAACGCCGGCGTGGCGAGCGGAATAGCCATGCACACCTGGATTCGCCAGCATGCGGGGCCGCCACCGGCGTAGCGTGGCCACAAAGTGAACAGGCCAGAGAACTGGAAGCAGTCCACAGAGGCTGACAGAGCCCCGGACGGCCGAGAAGGCCCAAGGGACCCGAAGAGGCCCAGGGAACGGACGAGGCCCCGAAAACTGAAGAGCAATGAGCGGCGAGGCCCTCCCCGGCTCCCGCCGCCCACGCTTCGTGCCGTTCATTGTGCCGGTCGGATGCACGTGCACGGAAGTCGGAGAGTTTGAGACGTTGCTCACACAGGGCCCAGTAATCCGGCTGTGAGGTACCCCGCGGCCGCCGGTCCTAAACGGACCCGTCCTCAACAGTTCGGTCAAAACCCGGCCCACCCGGAGCAGGACCTGTCTCAACCCGGCCCGTCCGAGCAGGCCGACCGACTGGGTCTCCCGCCGAACGGGCACTCACGAGGCCGGGCCGACCGGCGCTCACCGGGTCGGCGCGGAATGTGGCGTGGCGGCACACGGTTGGGAAGGAACGGGCAAGCGGGACGGTTGGCAAGGAGCACAAGCAGTGACCGTCCCTGACAGTGGGGAGCAGCGATGGCTACCAAGAACCTGACCAAGGCCGAGTTCGACCAGCTCAGCGAGGCCTCCGGTATCACGCTCGTCGACTTCTGGGCCGACTGGTGCGGGCCGTGCCACCGATTCGCGCCCGTATACGAGCGAGTCTCCGAGAAGCACCCCGACATCACCTTCGCCAAGGTGGACACCGAGGCTGAGCAGGAGCTCGCGGTCGAGTTCAACATCTCCTCGATCCCTACGATCATGGCGATCCGCGACGGAGTCATCGTCTTCCAGCAGGCCGGCGCGCTGCCCGAGGCGATGCTGGAGAACCTCATCAAGCAGGTACGCGAGCTCGACATGGACGAGGTACGCGCCTCGGCGGCCTGACCCCGATGGTCTGACGCGGCCGCCCGGCCGCGACCCCCGGGGCCGCCTGAACCGCGACTGCGGCGACGCCGCCCCGCGCGCCCGCCGCACAAGCCACGGCCGGCGGCCCCAGACGTCAGGCCCAGAAGTAGCGATCAACATCCCAGCGGGTTGCCGACTCACAGCAGACGCAGCTGCTCGGCCTCCCGCTGGACCCCGCCCGGGGTCCCCACCGGGGACCCCGCTGGCGACCGGCTCACTGCGCTCGGGGCCCGCGGCTCGGCGATCCCACGGTGGTCCGGCGCCGCGGCCCGGACAAGGCCGTACCGCCGCGCAGCCTGCGCCACCCGGGCGCCGATCATGCGCTGATAGGCCTTGGGCGCGTACGACGAGCGGCCGTACAGCGCCCGGTACCGGTCCACCAGGTGCGGCCGGGTCCGGGCCAGCCAGGCCGCGTACCACTCCCTGGCCCCGGGTCGCAGATGCAAGGTGATCGCCGTGACGCCGGCCGCGCCCGCGGCGGCGATGGCGGCCACGGTGGCGTCGATCGACTCCTCGCTGTCGGTGATGCCGGGCAGGATCGGCGCCACGAGCACATGCACGGCGAAGCCGGCGTCGGCGAACCGGCGCACCGCGTCGAGCCGCCGCCGTGGGCTCGGCGTGCCCGGCTCCACGCGACGCCAGAGGGTCTCGTCCAGGAACCCAATGGAGAAACTCACACCCACGCTGGTCTGGGCCGCTGCCTGCCGCAGCAGGTCGAGGTCCCGGGTGATGAGCGTGCCCTTGGTAAGGATGGAGAACGGGTTGGCGAAGTCGCGCAACGCCTCGATGATGCCGCGCATGAGCCGGTAGCGCCCCTCGGCCCGTTGGTAACAGTCCACATTGGTGCCCATGGCGATGTGCGCGCCGGTCCACTGTGGAGCGGCCAACTCCCGCCGCAGGAGCTGCGGAGCGTTGACCTTCACCACCACCTTGGTGTCGAAGTCACGCCCCGCGTCCAGGTCCAGGTAGGTGTGCGTGTTGCGCGCGAAGCAGTAGACACACGCATGGCTGCAGCCGCGGTAGGGATTGATCGTGTACTCAAAGGGCATCCGGGAGGCGGCGGGCACCCGGCTGATGATCGAACGCGCCTGGACCTCGTAGAACGTCATGCCGGCGAAACCGGGAGCGTCGAAGGTCCGCTCGACCGCCCCCGGGATCCTCAGGGGCAGCGGCTGCACCGGACTCGGGGCGTCGAGGACCAGGTTACTCCAACGCACGTACGAATTCAAACACGCGTACGACCTCTTGTCCAGCCCGACCCGCCGAACCAGGCGGCGCGCCGGGCCGGTGGCCGCCGCGCCGGGAGTCGGCGTACTGTTCGGCCCGTGCGAACCCCCCGGCAGATCCTTGAGGAGTCGACCACGATCGCCGTCGTGGGCGCCTCCCGGGACCCCGACAAGTCGGCCCACGCGGTGCCGTTGCAGCTGCTGCATCACGGGTGGCGGGTAATTCCGGTCAACCCCTACGCCGACCGGATCTGGGACCAGCCCTGCTATGCCCGGCTCGCCGACATCCCGGAACCGGTCGACCTCGTGAACGTGTTCCGCCCCGCCGACCAGACTCCCGCCGTCGTCCGCGACGCCATCGCGATCGGGGCGAAAGCGGTGTGGCTCCAGCAGGGCATCGCCTCGCCCCTGGCCCGCCAGATCGCCGCCGAGGCCGGCCTCGACTACGTCGAGGACCTGTGCATCTCGGTCGTCCGGGCGCTCGAACGCCTCAGTCGCCGCCCCTGACCGCCGTTTCTCACCGGCATCCCCCGACCGGTATCCCTGACCGGCACCGTACCGAGCCCCTGGCCCGCCGCCGCGGCCCGACACGACGGCGGGAACGCGGCCGTCCCCTCGGCGGGAACGCCCGCCGCCGGTCAGATCGGTGAGCAGAATAGGCCGGAGGACGTGATCGACGGAGGGGGACGTCGATGACCAACGATCCGTACGATCCGTATCGGAGCGCCGGAGCGGGTGATTCATGGTCCGGCCCCGGCGAACCATCGGCGCCCGACCCGATGCGCGGGCAACCCGACCCGATGCGCCCGCCATCGGAGAGCGTGTGGTCACGGCCCGATGCCGAGCCCGTCGGCCCGCCGGCGGCGGCACCCCAGTCAACGCCACCGGACGCGGCCCCGCCGGCACCGTGGGCGCCCGAGGCAGCGCCGACGGTCGGGAGCGGCCACCCCACCGAGGCGCCCTCGCCGTGGCCACCGGCCGCCGCCCAGAGCACCACCGGTCAGCAACCACCGGGATACCCACCGCCGCCGTACCAGCCACCGCCGTACCCGCCACCGGGGTACCCACCACCGCCGTACCAGACCCAGCCGGCCGGCGGCCGGCGCACCAACGCCTTGGCGGTCGTCGCCCTGGTCTGCTCGCTGGCGGGGGTCTTCACCGGGGTGTCGGCCCCGGTCGGCGCGATCCTGGGGCACGTCGCCCTGGGTCAGATCCGGCAGAGCGGCGAGGAGGGCAGCCAGCTGGCGACCATCGCCATCTGGGTCGGCTGGATCATCACCGGCCTCATCGTGGCCGCCATCTGCGCCCTGGTCGTCCTGGCCGTCACGCTCAGCCGGACGACCGCCTGACGCCGGCCCTCAGCCGGCCACCCAGCCCCGATCAGAACCGTCGTCTCCGTCGCGCGCCGGTATGGCGGACGAGCGGACACCCGCTACGCTGCCAGCGACTGTCAATCACGCCCTACCGGAGCATCGCCATGACGGAGTCCCCGACTCAGTGGCCCGACCCGTACCAGCCGCCGGCTCAGTCATCGACGCCGCCGGCAGCGCCCCCGACCTACCCGGCCTACCAGACGCCGCCGAGCCCCTACGGCGCCACCGGGTACCCGGGCGCCTACCCCGTGTCCCGCCCCACCAACGGGCTGGCGCTGACGTCCATGATCCTCTCGCTGGTCGGCCTGGTTACCTGCCTGGCCATCCCGGTGAGCACGGTGGGCGCGATTCTCGGCCACATCGGGCTCAAGCAGATCCGGGAGACCGGTCAGGACGGCGAGACGTACGCCAAGGTCGGCATCATCGTCGGCTGGATCGCCACCGGTCTGGTCCTGCTCGGCGTGCTCGGCTTCGTCTTGTACATCTTCGTCATCGCGGCCGCCGCTACCGCCTCGTGATGCCTTCGCCCGACACCGTGCCGGTCGCGGTCGTCACCGGGGCCAGTTCGGGTATCGGACTCGCCGCGGCGGTCGAGCTGGGCCGCCGTGGCTGGCGAGTGGTCCTGCTGGGCCGTGACCCGGATCGGTTGGCGGCGGCCGAGCAGCAGGTCGCCGCGGTCGCCACCGCGGCCCCGGCGGCGTACCGGTGCGACCTCACCTCGTTCGCCCAGGTCCGCCGCGTCGCCGCGCAGATCCGCGACGACCACGAGCGCATCGACGTGCTCGCCAACAATGCGGGCGGCCGCGTCGCCACGCGTCGCCTCACCGAGGACGGCTGCGAGGAGACCATCCAGAGCAACCACCTCGCCCACTTCCTGCTCAGCCACCTGCTGCGCGACCGGCTCGCCGGCGGCCGGATCATCACCACGACGTCGCTGATGCACCGGTACGGCCGGCTCGACCCGGCCGACCTCAACGGCGAGCACCGCCGGTACCGCCCGTTCGGCGTGTACTCGACGGCGAAACAGGCCACCGTGCTGTTCACGATCGAGGCGACCCGCCGGTGGCCCGAGATCACCACGATGTGCTTCAGTCCCGGCGTCGTGCGCACCCGGTTCGGGCGGGACCATGCGGTGCTCCAGTTCTTCTTCCGGTACGCGCCCGGGTTGCGCAGTCCCGAGGAGGCGGCCCGCACGCTGGTGGACCTCGCCACCGCCGATCGCGCCACCCTCGTCCCCGGTGGGTACTACGAGGACAGTCGGCTCCGGCGGGCGGCGCCGCGGGCCACCGACCCGGACCTCGCGGAACGGCTCTGGGTCGCCAGCGAGAAGGCGGTCGGCCTCTGATCTGGTCCACAATGGACTCCAGCGCCGCCGGCGCCGGAGTGGACTAGAGCGCGGCCGGGGCCTGCGGAGTCACCTTGCGGTCCTTGGCCGCCACGACCGCCACCCCGACGAGCAGGAGCAGCAGACCCGGCACGGCGAGCAGCGGCGGCACCTGACCCAGCCACGCCCAGGCGATCAGCGCGGCCCCGGGCGCCTCGAGCAGGATCACCACCGAGACCGTGGTGGCCGGTACCCGACTCAGCGCGAAGTTGACCAGCGAGTGCCCGAGCAGCTGCGGCCCGATGGTCACCGCGACGATGGCGGCCCACGCCGTGAGCGGGTAGCCGGCCAGCGGCACCCGAAAGGCGAGGCACACCACGAGCACCACGGCCGCGCAGACCCCGTAACACAACGTGGTGTACGTCGTCGTGCTCACCGTCGCCCGCACGCGTTCCCCGAGGATGGTGTAGACGGCGGCCAGTACGCCGCCCAGGAGCGCGAGCAGGTCGCCGAACACGGCGGTGCGGGACAGTGTGACGTCGACCCCGGTGACCGAGACCGCGCCGAGTACGGCCGCGACGATGCCGAACCAGGTCCATTTCGACAGCCGCCGCCCGAGCGCCACCGCGATGAGACCGACCCACACCGGTTGGGTCGTCACCAGGGCGGTCGAGGCCGCGACGCTGGTCAACTTGGTGCTGGGCACCCAGGCCATGAGATGACCGGCCAGGGCCACCCCGGCGAGCGCACACAACAGCGCATCCCGTCGGGCCGGGCCGGCCAGCGCGCGCAACTCCGGCCGTCGGCGCCAGACGGCCGCGGGCACCAGCAGCGGCATCGCCAGCGCGTTGCGCCAGAAGGCGATCGCCAGCGCCGGTGCGGCGGCGTAGGCGATGAGCGGACCCGAGACCGAGACCGAGACGACCCCCACCGCGAGGGCCAGGCCGGCCGAGGTCAGCAGCGGGACCCGGTTACGCATGGGCTCGCCAGTCACGCATGGTTCGCCGGTCACGCGTGAGGTACGGACCCGGCGCGGGCGCCTTCGTACCGCGGGGCTGGACCGTCACGCGGCTGGTTCAGCCGACGAAGGGAGGCACGGTGATCTCACCGCGGGCCACGGGCACGACGTATCCGGTCACGGTGGCCTTCACGGCGGCGCCGTCCACAGCGGACACTGTGCACTCCAACGTGGACGGACGATGGATCTCGATGCCCTGACGGATGGTGTAGGTGCTGTCCCCGTTCGGAGGAAGCAGGCCGGAGCCGACCAGGTAGACCCCCAGCCCGAGCGCTGCCGACCCCGTGGCCGGATCCTCGGCCAGGCCGATACCGGGGGCGAACACGCGCACGTGGGCGACCCGCGACGCCTCGTCCCACGCGAACACGTACGGATCCGCAGGCACGTCGAGCGACCGGGCCGCCGCGCGCGCCACCGCCTCCGGTCGCACCGGGACGTAGGCGAAGTCGATGCCGCACCCCGCGATCCGCACCCCCGGCTCGACGAGATCCTCGGCGGTCAGGCCCACCGCGGCCAGATACGGCCCGGCATCGATGACCGGGCCGAGCGACGGGGTCCCGCCGGTGAGCGTGGCCCGACCGTCCTCGTGGATGTGGACCGGCAGCACGCCCGCGTGGCACTCCTGGTGCACGGTGCCGGCCGGCACCAGGCCACGCCGGTACTGGGTCACGGCGGCCCCGACGCTGGGGTGGCCGGCGAACGGCAGCTCAGTGGCGGGCGTGAAGATGCGCAGCCGGTAGGTGGCACCCTCCACTGTGGGCGGTAGCACGAAGACCGTCTCGGAGAGATTGAACTCCCGCGCCAGCGCCCGCATCTGGTCGGTGTCCAGCAGCTCGCCCCCGAAGACCACGGCGAGCGGGTTACCCGCGAACGGGCGGTCGGTAAAGACATCCACGATTTCGTAGGCGAGCCACGTCACCCGCCCAGCTTATCGGCCGCGCCCGCCGAGGCTGCCGGGCCGACCACCCGTGACCGGACGAGCCGACCACTCGCAACCGGACGCGACGAGCCGACCACTCGCGATTTGCCGGGTGACGAGCGGACCCGCGGCGACCGGCCCCACTACCCTGAAAGGCGTGACGGCCAACCGGATCTACATCGCCCGCATCGCCGGCCTGTCCGTCTACGACCCCAACCGGGATCTCGTCGGGCGGGTCCGGGACGCTGTGGCGCGGGTACGGCCGGCCGAGCCGTCCGCGGGCGCGGGCATCGGCAGCCCCCCGCACGTGGTGGGCCTGGTGGCCGAGCTGCCCCTGGCCAGGCGCATCTTCCTGCCGATCGGCCGCGTCGACGCCATCGACGCCGAGGCGGTGGTGCTGGGCACCGGCAAGCTCTCGGTGCGACGGTTCGAGCAGCGCCCCGGCGAGCTGCTCGTGCTGCAGGACCTGCTCGACCGCGAGGTCACCATCGTGGAGACCGGCCAGAAGGCCAATGTTGTCGATGTTGCGATGGAGCAGGACCACACCGGCCAGTGGTACCTGCGCCGGGTGGCCGTGCGGGAGGTGACGGGACGGCTGGGGCGACGGGGCCCGTTGCGGGAGCTGGAGTGGAGCGAAGTGCGCGGGCTGTCGGGCGTCGCCCGGGCCCAGGGCACCGAGTCCCTGTTGGACCTCGTCGAGGGCATGCGGGCGCCGGACCTGGCCAACGTGCTCCAGGACCTGCCGGCCACCCGCCGTACCGAGCTCGCCGTGGCCCTCGACGACGAGCGCCTGGCCGACGTGCTCGGTGAGCTGCCCGAACGCGACCAGGTGGAGATCCTCGCCGCGCTGGACCGTGACCGGGCGGCCGACGTGCTGGAGGAGATGGCCCCCGACGACGCGGCCGACCTGCTCGCGGAGCTGCCCAAGCGCGACCGGGACGAGCTGCTGGGGCTGATGGAGCCGGCGGAGGCGTCACCCGTCCGGGCGCTCATGCACTACGAACCCGGGACGGCCGGCAGCCTCATGACCTCCGAGCCGGTGGTCATGACCCCCGACGCCACGGTGGCCGAGGCGCTGGCCCGGATCCGCGAGCCGCACCTGCCACCCGCCCTGGC
>JADGGF010000479.1 GCA_019690055.1 Micromonosporaceae bacterium | reverse complement strand
TTTAAACCCCCCCCCCCCCCACCGGGGCGCCCACCCCCCCCGGGGCGCCGACCCCGGCCTTGACGCTCACTCCGGACTCGATCCGGGTTCCGCCCGGGCCCTCCACCGAATACTCGGCACCGGCCGACGCCCCAGCCATGGCCCCGGCACCAGCGCCCACCGTCAGTCCGTCGGCACCGACGCCAACCGAACCACGAGCGCTGGCCTCAGCACCTGCTTCGGCGCTCGCCTGGCCGCCGACCGAGCCGACCCCATCGACGCTGACCTCACCCGAGGCGCTGGCCTGCGCCGAGGCCCGCGCCTCCGCCGACCCCTCGGCGCTCACCCCGCTCGGGCCGGCCTGGACGCTGCCACCGGCCCGGGCGCTGGCCTCCAGGCTGGCGTCGGCCTGGCCCTGGGCGTGGACGGGTCCGGCATCGAGTTTCCCCTCAGCGTGGGTGCTGACCTCCACACCGGCGCCGGTCTGGGCGGAGGCCCGGTAGCCGCCGTCCGCGGTCCGGCCCGCCTCGGCCTCGCCGTAGACCCAGCCGCTCGCCGAAGCGCTGACCCGACCGGACCCGGTAACCGGCCCGTCGCCGAAGCTGCCCCGCGCCTCCCAGGAAGTGCCGAAGCCGGCGCGGGCCGCCACGCTGGGCTGCGGCGGCATGGTGCCGTCCGGGTTGACCCACTGCCGGTCCCACGGCTGCGGTGGCGTGGCGCTGGTATCGAACCGCCGGCGCAGCAGGATCAGCAGCAGCGGTGACAGCTCCACCGCCCGGATCGGGCTCGGGGTCGCGGGCTCGATGGCGCTGCTGGTGGCCGGGGCCGTGCCCTCCTCCGCCTCCAGCTCCAGCACCTCGCGGGCCACCTGGTCGTGGTCGGCGGTGATCGTGTTACCCAACCGCTCGATGCCGGCCAGGACCTGCTGCAACCGCGAGTACACCGCCGGCTGGTCCGCCAGGTCGGCCGCAATCCGAACCAGGTCCAGCTTCACCTCGCCGAGCTGCCCGACGCCACCCGCGAGCCGGCGAGCCAACTCCCTCAGGTCATCGGTGGCGATGACCACCCGCTCACCCATGGGCGGCCTGACTCTGGGTCCGCAGATACCGGCCGAGGTCGCGCAGCTCGGTCGCCAGCCGGGTGGCCTCAGTGCGCCGGGCCTGCATCGCCTCCCGGAACCGGGTCGCCTTGGCACAGCGCCACTCGGCCTTGTTGGCGTGGCGCACGAGCTCCTGGCCGACGTAGTAGAGATCGTCGGCCCGGCGCAGCAACAGGGCCGCCAACTCCTCGAGCCGGGCGGGGTCCTGGGGCATCGTGGTCTCCCGGCGCCCGGACTACGAGCCGGCCTTCAGCAAGGCGTCCCGACGGCGGGCGATCTCCGTGCCCGCCTCGCCGAGCTGCTGCTGCAGCCGCTGCAGCATCGGCTCGAAGTCGCTCTGCCAAGCCTCCCGGAACCGGGCCGCCGCCGGGCCCTCCCAGTACGTGTTGCCGATCTGGCTGCGCAGGCTGGTCAACACCTCGGCGACCATGCCCGACTGCCGATCAAAGGTCGCCTTGAGCGCCGCGAGCTGGTCGAGCTCGCCGCCGATGGTGGGCATCCGGCCTCCTCTGTCTAACTAAACATTTACAGCGGTATTACTGTCGTCCGTCGACTCGCGGTCGGCCACCGTCCCGGGAAGCAGCTCCGCCACCGCGGCCACCAGCTGGGCGCGGGTCGTGGGCTCACCGAGCACCGGCGTACGGTCACCGTCCTCGTCGCTGGCCGAGTCCTCATCCGGGGACGCCTGGTCCGGGGACGGCGGGACGCGCGCCGCCGGCACCTCGTACAGGGTGCCGCCGACGTCAACCCAGGCAACCTCGCCACCGGCACGCCGACCCGCCCCGTCGCGATACACCACACTCACCAGACCCCAGCTACCGTCACCGCCCTCGGCCAACCCGGCCGCCTCCTCGAGGAAGCCCAGCAACTGCTCGGTGGCGAACGGCAGGTACCGGACGGCGCCGTCCTGGGGCACAGCGGCGACGGACGCGTCGGTAACGGACGCGATACGGACCACCTGATCCGGTACGCCCGGCTTACCCCAGCGCAACTCGGTCCGCAGGGCCGGCCGGCAGGTGATCTGCACCAGCCGGGCGGCCGCCAGCGCGATTCGGACCGGGTCGCCAGCGGTGAGAACGCCCCGGGCGAACAGCGAGCGCACCGCTTCGTCCACGGCCTGTTCGCGCTGCCGGCGGGTCAGGTCGGCCAGCTCGGCCGTCACTGGCGCCGGCGGTCGCTCGCCGAGAGCGTCGGCCAGGGCGAGAAACTCAGCCGGGGTGAGGGGAAGGGCCGGCAACGTGGCAAGTAATGCACCCCGGTCGTGGCCGGCAACGCTCTCCATTGCTAGATCCTTTGGTTGTCGACCCTACCGGACGAAGCTGCCTATTCGGCTTGTACACGAATCACGTCGACACCGTCAAGACATTCGACGCACAGCGAGATCCACAATCGCGGCCGATGGAGATCCACAATGGACGCGCGTCGCGGACCCCAGGACGTGCGCCGATCCCGTACGGTGTGGCGCATGACAATCTCCGGCGTTCCTACCCTGTTCGGCCTCCTCGGCGGCTGCTTCTGCCTGCTGCTGGTCGTCCTGCTGGTCGTCGCTGTGGTGCAGTACAACCGGCTGGTCCGCCTCCGTAACCAGGTCGACGCCTCCTGGGCCCAGATCGACGTCCAGCTCAAGCGCCGGCACGACCTCATCCCTAACCTGGTCGAGACGGTCAAGGGCTACGCGGCGCACGAGCGCGCCACCCTGGACGCCGTCATACAGGCCCGCACCGCGGCGGTGTCGGCCGCCGGCAGCGGCCCGGCCGGGCGGGCCGAGGCGGAGAACGCGCTCACCCAGAGCCTGGGCCGGCTGTTCGCGCTCGCCGAGGCGTACCCCAACCTCAAGGCCAACGAGAATTTCGCGGCGCTTCAGTCGGAATTGGCCGCCACCGAGGACCGCATCGCGTACGCGCGGCAGTTCTACAACACCGCCGTGCAGACATATAACACCGCTATCCAGACCATTCCGGGCAACCTGATCGCGGGCCCCACCGGCTTCCGCGCACGTGAGTTCTTCCAGGCGCCGGACGGGGAGCGCGGCCCGGTCCAGGTCCGGTTCTAGGGAGTGGCCGACATGCTCGTCGACATCGTGCTGGCGGCGCTACCGCTCGCCGCCTGGTTCGCCGCGTACGGAGGTCTGCTCGCCGCCACCCGGCCCCGCGCGGGCCGGGCCGTGCCCGCGACTCCGGAGCTGGGCGACGAGCCGCCAGCGGTCGTCAGCCTCTTCGCCAACGACTGGAAGGTGACCGTCGACGCGGTCGAATCCACGCTGCTCGACCTCGGGGCCCGGCGCATCCTCGAGTTCCGCCAGCCCGGCGACGATCCGCGCCAGACCACGATCCACATCGTCGACGAGCATCCGACCGGTCTGAATCCGTACGAGCAACGGATCTTCGACCGCGTGGCCGGCCTGGCGATCGGCGGGGTGGTCCCGCTGACCGCGCTCACGTTCCGCGACCCGTCCGCCGCGAAGGCATGGTGGAAGCGCATCAACGCCGAGATCATCGCCGATGCCCGCGCCCGCGGCCTGTCGCAGCGACGGTTCGGCCGGTCGCTGGTGACCGCGCTGACCCTGGCGGCCGCCGTGGTGGCGTTGCCGGTCGGGTTCGTGGCCTACCGCATGGCGGTCCGCTCCGCGGACGACGACCCCAGCGGCGCGGGCCTGTCCGTCGGCTTCGTCTGCTTCCTCCTGCTGACGTTCCTCGCCGGCCGGCCGATGGGCGACCGGGACACGCCGGCCGGGCGGGAGGCGG
>JADGGF010000478.1 GCA_019690055.1 Micromonosporaceae bacterium | reverse complement strand
CCGGACAGCCGCGCCGGTACCCGGACAGCCGCGCCGGTACCCGGACAGCCGCGCCGGTACCTGGACAGCAAGTCGGCCATTGGCCAGGATGAGGGGCGCCAGCTGATCTTTGCTTCTCCTCCTCACCAAGGAGCGGACGTTGCAGTCTTCTGCCACCCCCACTCACCCACTGGCCCGCCTCACCGCCGACGAGATCGACGCCGCGCGTCAGATCATCACCGCCGGTGGGCTCGTCACCGACAGCACCCGCTTCGCCTATCTCGGTCTCGCCGAGCCGAGCAAGGACGAGGTCCTGGCCTACACCCCGGGGGCTCCCATTGACCGTCGGGTCAGGGCGGTCCTCATCGACATCGCGACCGGCGCCTCGCACATCGTCATCGCGTCGCTGACCAAGGGCACGGTCGAGCAGGTCGAGGCCCTCGACACGCGGACCCAGGGCCAACCGGCCATCATGGACGACGACCTCATCACGGTCGATGAGATCGTCAAGGCCGACCCGGGCTGGGTCGAGGCCATGGCCAAGCGGGGCCTGACCGACCTCGATCAGATCCGGCCCTGCCCGCTCTCGCCGGGGAATTTCGGCTTCCCGGGCGAGGAGGGTCGCCGGCTGCTGCGGGTGCTCTCGTTCGTGCAGCACCGGCCCGATGACCACCCGTGGGCCCACCCGGTCGACGGCGTCGTGGCCTATGTGGACCTCATCGAGCGCAAGGTCGTCAAGCTCATCGACCACCGCGTCCTGCCTGTGCCGAAGCGGGAGCACAACCACGACGACCCGGCCTACACAGGCCCGGCCCGGACGACCCTCAAGCCGTTGGACATCATCCAGCCCGAGGGCCCGAGTTTCACGGTGGACGGTGACGAGATCACCTGGGACCACTGGCGGCTGCGCATCGGCTTCGACGCGCGGGAAGGGCTGGTGCTCTATCAGATCCGGTACCTGGACAACGGGCGGGAGCGGCCCATCATCTACCGGGCCTCGGTGGGCGAGATGGTCGTGCCCTACGGCGACCCGAGCCCGACCCGGTTCTGGCAGAGCTACTTCGACATCGGTGAGTACCTCATCGGGCAGCAGGTGAACTCCCTGGAGCTGGGCTGCGACTGTCTCGGCGAGATCTACTACTTCGACGCGGTCCTGCCGACGACGAAGGGTGAGCCCCGGGTCGTGAAGAACGCCATTTGCCTGCACGAGGAGGACTTCGGTGTGCTGTGGAAGCACACCGACATCTTCACCGGATCGTCGCAGGTGCGCCGCCAACGCCGGCTGGTCGTTTCGTATTTTGCAACTATTGGCAACTATGACTATGGCTTCTACTGGTACTTCTACCTCGACGGCACGATCCAGCTCGAGGTGAAGGCGACCGGCGTCATCTTCACGGCGCCCCACATCCCGGGTAACCCCTACGCGAGCCAGATCACCGACGAGATCGCCGGCCCGTTCCACCAGCACCTGTACAACGTGCGGCTGGACATGATGGTCGACGGCCTGACCAACGCGGTGGAGGAGATCGACGCCGTACGGGTGCGCACCGGCCCGGGCAACGAGTACGGCAACGCGTTCACCCGTTCCGTCACTCGCCTGCGGCGCGAGTCGGAGGCCGTGCGGGACGCCCACCCGGGCGCGAGTCGCGTGTGGAAGATCATCAACCCACAGAGCCTCAACGCGATCGGGCAGCCGGTGGGCTACGCGCTCATTCCCCAGGGCGGGCCGCTGCTGCTCGCCGACGAGGGCGCCTCGGTGCGCCGCCGGGGTGCCTTCGCCACGCACCACCTGTGGGTCACGCGGTACCACCCCGACGAGCGCTACCCGGCCGGTGAGTTCATCAACGCCAACCCGGGCGGGGCCGGCCTGCCTGCCTACGTGGCGCAGGACCGCAGCATCGATGGCGAGGACATCGTCGTGTGGCACACCTTCGGCATCACGCACTTCCCGCGTCCGGAGGACTGGCCGGTCATGCCGGTGGACTGCTGCGGGTTCACGCTGAAGCCGATCGGCTTCTTCGACCGCAACCCCGCCCTCGACCTGCCGGCCGTCACCTCGAGCCACTGCCACCCGGGCGGCGGTCACGGTGCCCATGACCACAGTGGCCATGAGCACGGTGGCCATGAGCACAGTGGACACGAGCACGGCGGGCACGCCCACGGCGAGGGCTCGCCGGTGCAGCCCTGACGCGGGCAACACCGACAACGACGACGCCCCCCCCGCGCGGCGCGGGGGGCGTCGCGTGTGACGGTCGGGTTACCGGTGCGAGGGGACTCCGGCCGGCTCGGCGTCCACCTTGGTCTGGACGGCGATGCCGGTCGAGCTGTTCGCCCCGAGACCGATCGACTGGTACACCTCGGGACGCGTGGCCTTGAGGATCAGCGCGTAGATGACGCCCAGCAGGCAGACGACCGGGTAGAGCGCCGGGATGATCCAGGAGACCGGAGCGCCCTCCTCGACCCCCAGCAGATCGTTGAAGCCGTCCACGGCGAAGTAGACGATCATCGCCATCAGGACGAACGACACCACCGGGGCGATGACCCGGGCCAGCACGCTCTCTCCGCGGTGGTCCTTGCGGAAGAAGAACAGGATGCTCAGCGCGGTCAGCGTCACCAGCAACATCACGCCGAAGCCGCCACCGTTACCGCCGTAGTAGAAGAGCTGCAGCACCGGGTTCAGGTTGAACACGACGAACAGGACGATCACCACGAGGCCGATGACGCTCTGCAGGATGGAGGCACTGATCGGGGCGCCGCTCCGCCGGCCGGTCTTGCCCAGCACGATCGGGAACACCCGCTCCCGGCCGAGCGCGAACGTGTAGCGGGCGACCGTGTTGTGGAACGAGATCGACGCCGCCAGCACGGAGGTGGCGAACAGCACGCTTCCGATGTCGACGAACACCTCCGGCAGACGCTCGCCCGCCTCGATGAAGATGAACGCGACCTCGTCGCCGGTCTCCAGCAGGCCGCCGATCTCCGATGAGATGTTGCCCGGCCCGGTCGCTACCGACATCGCCCAGGAGGTCAGGGCGTACGTGCCACCGATGATGAGCAGCGACAGGAAGGTCGCCAGCGCGATCGTCCGCTTCGGGTTCTTGCTCTCCTCGGAGAAGACCACGGAGGCCTCGAAGCCGACGAAGCCCAGGAACGAGAGCACCAGGACGGCGCCGACGGCCGCGAAGCCGCCCTCGGTGCCGAAGAGGTTCGCCGGGTTGAGGGTCGTCAACGCGACGCCGTCCGGCCCCGGCTGGGTCACGTAGGCGAAGTCATAGATCAGCACGATGAGGATCTCGGCGCACAGCAGGACCGCGAGGACCCGGCCGTTGATGTCGACGCGCAGCACGCCGAGGATGGCGACGATCGCCCAGACGATGAGCGCGATCACCCACCATTCGGCCGTGATGCCGAAGAACTTCTCCAGTGGGACGGACGCCGCCGCGCCGATGACGCCGTACAGGCCGACCTGCAGGGCGTTGTAGGCGAGCAGGGCCATCCACGCGGTGCCGACGCCGAGCGGCCGGCCGAGACCGTGGGTGACGTACGTGTAGAAGGCCCCGGCGTTGCTGATGTGGCGGGACATCGCCACGTAGCCGATCGCGAAGATCGCCAGGATCGCGGGCATCAGGATGTACGCGAACGGCAGGCCCTGCACACCGACAGCGCCATAGCCGATGGTGATGACGCCCGCCACGACGGTGAGCGGTGCTGCGGCCGACATGACGAAGAAGATCACCGACGGTACGCCGAGGGTGTCCTTCTTCAGTTGGCCACCGATGGGAGACGACATGATCTCTCCGTGGGGGTGAGGGGTGGAGTTTGTGGTCACTCGCTGTGCGGCGGACTGTTGGAGGG
>JADGGF010000477.1 GCA_019690055.1 Micromonosporaceae bacterium | reverse complement strand
GGTGCTCATGTCCCATGTGGACGATGTCATCCACCTGACCGACCTGACCCGGGCGCAGCGCGCCGAGTTCCTCGTGGACCTGGGCCTGCTCGGCGAGGCCGTGATGAACGTCTGCAACGGGCTGGACCCGTCGCTGCGCCGGCTCAACTACGAGATCCTCGGCAACAGCGAGCGGTACCTGTGCGCGCACGTGTTCCCCCGGTACGGCTGGGAGGACCAGGAGCTGCTCTCCGGGCCGGTGTGGCACTACCCGACCGACCGCTGGACCTCGCCGCGCGACGCGTACGCCGAGGAGCACGAGCCGATGCGGGAGGCGATCAGCAAGGAGCTGCACCGCATCATGGCGGAGGCGTACGCCTCGTAAATCATGGCCGGAGGCGTACGCCTCGTAACGCGTGGCCGAGGGCGTACGGCCCATGACGCGGTCACCCGGACCCGCCCGACGCGGCCCGCAGGTCGTCCAGCAGCACGGGCAGCAACCGCTCCTCCATGACCGCCCGGCCGTGGCGGTGCATGGCCGCCGCCAGCGCGGGGTCCCACGGGGTCGCGGCCGGGGTGCCGGTCAGGCGCGGGCCGGATCCGCCGACGCTCTCGGCGGGGCCCAGCGCCGCCTCGTAGTCCGCGGCCGACATGCGCCAGGGCACGGCGGCGGGGTACCGCGCAAGCGCGGCGGTGAGCATCCGTACGCCCGGCCAGTCGAAGTCGTGCCGCCAGCGCAGCGTCGCCCGCCCCGCCACGGCGAGCAACCGGTGCAGCGCCGCCGACGGCATGCCTTCGGTGCAGACCAGGGGCGGCGCGGCCGGGCCGAGGGCGGTCGCGGCCCGCAGCACCGCCGGATTCTCGGTGACGAAGATCTCCTCTGCGTCGATAGCCAAGGCGCCGAGCCGGAGCTGGTGCAGCGTCAGGCGCATCGGCAGGGCCAGCGCCGCGGCCTGGGTCAGCCACTCGCCGACCACCCCGCCGCGTGCCGGCACGTTCAGGACCAGGACGTGGCTGGCCAGGTCGTCCGGCACCACCCCGACGGCCTCCCACAGCGCCCGCTCCTGCTCGGCGCTGGTCGGTGGCGGCGCGCCCTGCCACAGCGCGACCGCCCGCAGCACCAGCCCACGCAGCGAGGCATCGGAGAACGCCTTGGTGTCGCCGAGCACCCGCTCGGCGAACGCCGGCAACGGCTCATCCGCGGCCGGCAGGGCCTCCAACACCCGCAGGACCGGCGTCAGGTCACCGCCGGCGCGCACGAGACGGGTGAGCATCCCGTCGCCACGCAGCCAATCCAGCCAGCGGTCGAACCACTCCTGCCCGGCGCACGCGCTGGCCCGGGCCCGGGCGAGCGCGGCCTGGCGCGCGAGCGCCTCCCGGCGGCGCTCCCCCGGCCGGTCCCGCAGCGGCGCACCCGCCTCGGTCAGCGTGTCGATGAGCCCGCGCCCGGACAACTGTCGCAAGTGGAGATCGACGTCGGCGAGTCGTACCGCAATCCGCTGCACCCCGGCCGGGCGGTGCACGCCGGTGATGCCGATCACCACCCGGCGCTCTCCGTCCGTGGGCCGGGCGATCGTCACCGATCCCGCGAGCGAGCCGCCACTGCGTTCCAGGCTGCGCCGGGCCGCCTCGAGCAGCCGCGCCCAGTCCGGGTCCCGGGCCGGATCCACCGCCGGCTCGGTGTCGACGCTCATTGGCACACCACCGTCGGCCTGATCACCGTCGGCCTGATCACCGTCGGCCTAATCACCGTCGGAATCGCCGTCGGGCTCGAGCAGGGACGGTAGCGCGGTCACCGCGGCGACGCGCCCGGGCACCCGCCGCGTCGCGGGCGAGCCGAGGGCGCGGGGCAGGCTCCCGTCGAAGTCCGCCGTCGCCAGGGAGCCGTTCCACACGATCAGGACGGTGGCGACCGTGTGCTCGACCGCCGAGTGGGACAGGTCGTAGTGCGCGCAGCCGGCGACGGCGGGGTGCGTGGCCCACAGGTCATAGCCGGTCATAAACAGATCGAGGTCGAACTGGGTCGCGAGCGACATCAGCTCGCCCCGGCCGTTCTCGTCCACGCCGGCGAACGCCTCGTCCAGGGCGAGCAGACGCGGCGCGTGCGGGCTGGCCGACTGGAACAGGGCGTGGGCCGCGGCGAACAGCGGCAGGTGCAGCGAGACCGACTGCTCGCCCCCGGAGAGCTGGCTGTGCCGGGCCTTGGTGAGCGGCTCGGGGGCCGCGCCCGGCCGGTGCAGGGTGAACGCGAAGACCCGCCAGGCCCGGTAGTCGAGCACCTGGGCGAGCAGGTCCCGGTACGACTGATCCGGCGCCATTGCCCGGGCCGCCTTGATCCGGCTGGCGAAGTGGCCGCGCAGCGTGGCGAGCTGCGCCGGTCCCAGTCGGGCCGGGTCGCGATCCAGCAGCTTACATATCTCCCGCTGTTGCGGGTCCAGGTCGTCGGCGAGATGCCACCCCACGCCCACCGTCAGCCCGGAGGACATGCGCCGGGACCGCATCTGCGCGTCCATGTCCGCGACCAGGTCCCGGGCCTCGATCGTGCGGTGATGGATCTGCCGGGCGAGCTGGGTGAGCAGCGCGTCCTCGAACACCCGTCGCTCCGCGTCGGAGAGCAGCTGCTCCTGATCGGCCCGCTCCCGGACGATCCGCTCGGCGAAGCTGGCCACCGGCGTCAACCCCTGCTCGTCGGCGATGCGGACCACCAGGATGGTGTCGTCGGTGTGCAGCTCGGCCCGGTGATCCAGCCCGGCCTGGGGCAGCTGCACCTGCAGCTCCTGGAACGCGGCCGTGGTCCGGGTCGCGCTCTGCTTGAGCGAGTTCTCGCTCGGCGTCAGGTCCTTGGTGACGGTCAGGATCGCCTCCAACAGCGCCTCGACCTCCCGCGGCAGCTCGGCGGTGTCGGCGAGGTCGGCGGAACCGGCCCCGGTCGGCAGCTGGGCCGGCCAGCGCAGGTGGGTGGGACACCGCAGCAGGCCGAGCAGGTCGGCGTGGGCGAACGGGCGCAGTCGTACGGCCTCCGCGAGCGCCTCCCGCGCCGCGGCGCGGACCGCGGCCTGTCCACTCTCGACGGTGCTCTCCGCCCGCTGGAGGTCGCCGTACGCCGTGGTGTAGCGGTCCTGGAGGCGACGCAGGGTCGCCTCGGCCTGCTCGATGGCGGCCTCGGTCGCGGCGACCTCGGCCACGACGCGGGCCACGTCGGTGTCGCCCACGGCGGCCGCGTGGATCTGGTACGCCTCGTCCTTCTCGGCGTGCCGTTGTGCCGCCTCGCGGGCCGCCTCGACCGCGTCGGCCCAGCGGCCGCGCGCCTCGTCCAGCCGGACCCGGGCGGCGGTGGCCTGCTCCACGGCGGCGGCGAGGGCCCGGCGGGCCTCCTCCAGCCGCGCGCCCACCATCTCGAACCGGCGCACGGCCTCGGCGGTGGCGTCGAGCCGGTCGGCCGGCAGCGACCGCTGCGCGCTGACCTGCCGCAGGGCCAGCGCTGCCGTGGACTGCTCGGCCAGCGCCTGGTCGAGCGCGGCCGCGGCCCGCTGCTCCTCCTCGCGCCGCAGCCGCTGCTCGGTCGCGGCCCGGTCGACGTCCCGGACGGCGGTGTACACCGGCCGGGCGTCCGGCAGGGCGGTCCGCGCCGCCTCCCACCGAACCCGCACATCGTCTAGATAGGACAATCGAGCGTCGATATCGGCGAGCTGGGCGTCGAGTTCGGCGAGCAGGCCGTCGCACTCGGCGATCCGGGCGGCCCGCCGCCGTTGCCGGGCGGTGGCCCCGATGTACTCGGCCGCGGGCTTGGCGTGCGCGCCCAGCACAATGCCCAGGGCGTACTGGCCCTGGACGCTCACCACCGGCCACCCACCGC
>JADGGF010000476.1 GCA_019690055.1 Micromonosporaceae bacterium | reverse complement strand
CACCCCCACCGCCTGAGGGCCGCCCCCACCCATTGCAGGACGCTCACGGCCAACCGAAGCCGGTTCAGCCAGCCGTACGCCGGCTCACCCCGCCTGGCCGGCGCGGCGGAGGATCGCCTCGGCGTGGCGCAGGATGGGTTCGTCGACCATGCGTCCCTGGTACTGCACGACCCCGCCGCCCGCGGCCGCGACCGCGTCGAGCACTCCTTGCGCCCACGCCACGTCGGCGTCGCTGGGGCGATAGGCGGCGCGGATCACCGGGACCTGCGACGGGTGGATGCAGGCGGTCGCCGCGAAGCCGAGCGCAGCCGCGTCGGCGGCCTCCTCGGCCAGCCCGTCGTGATCGACGATGTCGAGGTGCACCGCATCGATCATCGCCACGCCGTGCGCGGCGGCGGCGAACGCCACCGTGGCCCGCGCGTGGGCGACGACCTCGCGGTAGCGACCATCAGGCCCGCGGCTGGACGTCCCGCCCATCGAGGCAACGAGATCCTCGGCGCCCCACATGAGCGCCACGACCGGCGGGGCCGCCGCGACCTCGCCCGCAGCCAGCACCCCGGCCGCGGTCTCGCACAGCGCCACGACCGAATACGCCGCCAGCGCCGAATAGTCCACAGTGGAGTCAGCCTTGGGCAGCATCACATAGCGGTATGCCGTCTGGCCCAGCATGGCCAGGTCGGCGGCGAACTCCGGCGAGTGGTACCCGTTGACCCGCACGATGGTCCGGGTCGGGTCGAGCGGGTGGGCCAGCACCGCGGCCCGGGCGTCCTGCTTGCGCTCGGGCGCCACCGCGTCCTCGAGGTCGAGAATCACGGCATCGGCCCGCTCCGCCGCCTTCGCGAACCGGTCCGGCCGGTCGGCCGGACAGAACAGCAACGCCGGGCCGAGCGGGAACCCCGTCATGACCCGGAACCGTCAGCCGGCGCCGACTCGGAGCCGGCGGCCGACGTCGACCCGGCACCATCGGCCGGCACCGGCCCGGAACCGTCGGCGGGGGCGTGGTCACGCAGCCACATGAGCACCGCGCGGACGGCCCGGCCGACGACGACCCCGTCCTGGTTGCGTCCGATGTGCTCCAGCGTCACGATGCCCTGCCCTGGCCGGGAGGCGGACAGGCGCTTGCTGAGGACCACGGTCTCGCAGTAGAGCGTGTCCCCGTGGTAGAGCGGGTGCGGAAAGCTGACCTCAGTCAGCCCCAGGTTCGCCACGATCGTCCCCTGGGTCAGCTGGGACACCGACGCGCCGACCATCGTGGCGAGCGTGAACATCGAGTTCACCAACCGCTGACCGAAGGGTTGCCGCGCCGACCAGGCCGCGTCGAGGTGCAACGCCTGCGGGTTCATCGTGAGCGTAGAGAAGAGCACGTTGTCGGCCTCGGTGACCGTCCGGCCGGGACGGTGCAGGTACCGCGTACCCTCGACGAACTCCTCGTACCACAGACCGCGTTGCTCGACCGTACGCGCCGGTTCCGCCCCGTCAGTCGTCATCGGGCTTTGCCCCTCAGTTGTCATTGTTCGTTGTTCCTCCCGGGGGGCGTGGTCGGACCGTTGCGGTCACGGCCACGGTCGCGATCGGTCGGCCGGGGACTGGGCACGGCGCCCGGTGGCATGGTGCTGCCGACGTAGTTCGGCGGATTGAACTTCGTGTTGACCTTGGGCTCGTTCATCGCGGCCGTGGCGTCGGTCATGAACTGGCGCCAGATACTGGCCGGCAGGCCCGAGCCCCACACCTTCTCGCCCCGGGAGTTGCGCAGCGGCTGTTCCTCCTTCTGGTTGCCGACCCAGACGGCGGCGGCGATGCGACGGGAGAAACCAACCATCCACGCATGCGCATTTTCTGAATCGTTGTACTCCCAGGTGCCGGTCTTGCCAGCGGTGTCCCAGCCGATGTTCACGTGGGCCGAGTCCACCTGGGACAGTGCGTACGTGAGGTCGTTCGCCTGCTGCGGGGTCAGGATCCGCGGCTTGTCGGGGTCGAGCTTCTCCCCGTAGACGATCGCGTCGCCCTTGGTCACCTTCGACACGAAGTGGACGTCGGCCGGCAGCCCGGCCGCGGCCATGGTGGCCATGCCGTTGGCGTGGTCGAGCACGGTGACCGGGTACTGGCCGATGCCGAGGTGCGGCCCGAACTGAGCCGGCACGACCTCGCCCATGTCGGGGTGCGCCGTGAGGTCGACCGGCTCCCGGTCGTCGGTCCACATCCACCGGATGCCCGCGTCCCGGGCCATGGCCAGCACGTTGCCCGCGCCGACGGACAGCGTGATCTGGTAGAAGGGGACGTTCAGCGACGAGATCGTCGACTGCAGCAGGCTGCACGGCCGTTCGTCGCCCGCGGGCAGGTTGCCGCAGGTGCTCGCGTTGCGGATGTCGTCGCGCCCGTCGGGCATGGTGTACGGGTTCCAGCGCCAGTAGGAGCGCAGCGAGAAGTTCGCCTTCAGCGCGGCGGCCAGCGTGTAGACCTTGAACGACGATCCGGGCGGGTGGTAGCCCGAGCCCAGCAGGTCGCCGTTGGCGTCGAGGTAGACCCCGGCGTAGTCGGAGCCGACGCCGTCGTCGCCCCCGTAGTAGGCCAGCACCCGTCCTGTGCCGGGCTGGACCGCCACCAGGGCGGCCTGCAGGTTCTCCGGCTCCCCGGCCATGATCGAGCCGCTGCGGCTGGCCGCGTTCACCGCCGCCGCCTGGGCCCCGGGATGGATCGTCGTGTAGATCTGGTACCCGCCCTCCGAGATGAACGTCCAGTCCTTCGCCCCGTAGAACGGCGATCCCGGCGTGTGCGTCAGCTCGCTGAGCACCTGGTTGACGATGTGGCCGCCCGGCCCCTCCATCCCGTTGTCCTCGCGCTCGTACTCCACCACCGTGTCCGGGAACGTGAGCTGGGCGGCCTCCTCGGCGCTCATGACCCCGGTCTTGACGAGCTGGTCACGGATGTAGTCGAACCGTTTCCGGGCGTTGTTCGCGGCCGCCTCCGAGTACGTCGGGTCGTAGCCCGGCGATCCCTCGGGGTCGTCCGGATCCGGGTAGGGCTGCTTCACCATCGCCACGAGCACCATGGCCTCGGCCATGGTGAGCTGCTGCTCCGGCGGGGCGGTGTTGTCCGCGGTCTTGTGGAAGAAGGCCCGGGCGGCCGCCTCCACGCCGTAGGCCTGCCGGCCGAAGGGCACCGCGTTGAGGTACGCCTCGAGGATCTGCTGCTTCGTCATGGCGTCGTTCATCTTCCAGGCGAGGATGGCTTCCTTCACCTTGCGCTGGTAGGTGACGCCCTTGAGGTCGTACGCCAGCCGCGCGTACTGCTGGGTGATCGTCGATCCGCCCTGGAGCGTGCCGCCGGTGACGTTGTTCCACGCCGCCCGCAGCACGCCGCCGATGTCGACCCCTTCGTTGGTCCAGAACGTCTGGTCCTCGGCGGCCACGATCGCGTCCTTGACCGGCTGGATGATCCGGTCGTACGGCAGCTCGTACCGGGTATACCGACCGAGCCGGGCCAGCACGCTCCCGTCGGAGTAGAGAACCTGGGTGGTCTCGGGATAATCCAGCTGGGTCGTCAGTTGCACGCTGTCGAAGTACTTGGAAGCGCCGACGACACCGGAGCCCGCCAGCACCAGCGCGAGGGCGAACGTGACCGACAGCACGCGCCGGCCCAGGCCTCCGCCGGACCGCCGGCGACCAGCCGGCCGACCTTCCGAGGGTCCGACCCCGCCCGGGGGTCCGACCCGGGCCACCCCGGTCGCCGGGGCGGGTGGCCGGCCAGGACGCACGCTGGCCCGGCCGATGGTGGACGGCCGCCGCGGCCCGTCCGTCCGGTCGCTGGGCGGCAACGGCGCCCGACCTCGGGGGTACTGGACCGGCGGGGAGGTGGGTTCCGGTGCAG
>JADGGF010000475.1 GCA_019690055.1 Micromonosporaceae bacterium | reverse complement strand
CACCTCGGCCCCGTCCGCCACCCGGACAACGACCGCCCGCCCCGAGAGCGTGCCGAAGTCGACACCGACCACGTAGCGATCGGCGGTCCCCGGCGACGCCGACGGAATTGGACCACCTGTCATCTCTGCTCCTTCTCCGGTGGGTTCATTCGCGCTTCCGTCCGACCACGGCCCGTTGCAGCAGTACGAAGATCAGCAGGATGCCGCCGGTGATGATGGTCGTGGCCTCGGGCGGGATGCTGCCGTCGCGGGTGATGAGGACGATCATGAGCCCGAGGACGAGCGCACCGACGACCGAGCCGAGCACGTAGCCGGCTCCGCCCGTGAGCAGGGTTCCCCCGATCACCGTCGCCGCGATCGCGTCGAGCTCCCACCCGATGCCGGTGATGTTCTGCGCGGCCCCGAGGCGAGAGGTGTAGACCACGGCGGCCAGACCCGCCAGCCCACCACTGATGACGTAGGCCATAATCTTGGTCCGGGCCACCCGCAGCCCCATCAACAACGCCGACTGCTCCGAGCCGCCGATGGCATAGATCGTGCGGCCGAACCGCGTGCGGTGCAGGGTGAATACGGCGGCCGCCACCACGAGGGCGGCGATGATGACCCCGGGCGTGACGACCAGATCGTTTACCCGCGGGCCATCGATCAGCTTGATGTTGTAGTGGACCAGGCGGACAGCCGAATCCGCGGGCAGCCGCTCCGACTCGGTGGACAGCATCGACGCGAGGCCGCGCGCGAGGAACATCGTGGCGAGGGTGGCGATGAACGGCTGCACGCGGGAGTACTGGATGAGCGCGCCGGAGAGCGCGCCGAAACCCGCGCCCATCGCGACCATCAGGACCATGACCAGCCACGGGTTCCAGCCGGCATTGACGAGCATGACCCCCGCGACCGACGAGAACGCGATCACGGCCCCGACGGAGAGGTCGATCCCGCCCATGAGGATGACGAACGTCATCCCCACCGCGATGATGATCAGATGGGCGTTGTTGACGAAGAGGTTCGAGATCGTGTTGTACTGCAGGATGCGCCCGTACACGGCCTCGCCATAAATGATCATGCCTATGAAGATGACCACGGCGGCGAGGGTCGGTAGGGCGGCGCGCTTCGTGCGCCAGTGGTGGCCGAGCCGGTCGAGCCACGCGGGTCGAGCGCTCGGTTCGGTCGAGACGCTGCTCATACCGGGACCTCCTCTTCCCGCTGCGCCGCCGGGACCGGCGCCGGCTCACCGCCCGACGGGCCGCGGCGCGACGCACCCGGCAGGTACCGCCGGATCAGCGCCCGGACGTCCGACTGCAACAGGCAGAGCACGATGATCACCGCCGCCTTGAACGCGGGCGTCGCCGGCGCGGAGACGCCCAGGAACACCACGGTCTTGTCGAGCGTGGTGATGAGCAGCGAGCCGACGACCGTACCGCCGAACGAGAATTTTCCGCCCGCCAGCGAGGTGCCTCCGATGACCACGGCCAGGATCGCGTCGAGCTCGAGCTGGTAGCCGGTGTGGGACACATCGACGGTCATAACGCTGGACACCGAGAAGATGCCCGCGATCCCCGCGAGCACACCGCTGGCAACATAGACGGAGATGATGATGCCGCGTGGCTTGATGCCGGCCATGCGGCTGGCCCCGCGGTTGATCCCGATCGCCTCGATCATGAGGCCCAGGGCGCTGCGCCGGACCACCAACGCCACCAGCACCACGACCGCGATCGCGATCATGAACACGACCGGCAGTCCAACCAGGTACCCGTTGGCGATCCATCGATACGGGCCGTTCGATGCGGTCGTGTTCTGGCCGGAGGTGATCACCTTGGCCACGCCGCGTCCGGCCAGCATCATCACCAGCGTGCTGATGAACGGCTGCAGGCCGACAACCGTGACGAGCACGCCGTTGACCGCGCCGAGCGCGCCGGTCAGCAGCAACGCGAGCGCCACCGCGGCGAGCATGGCGCCGACCGATGATGAGTCCGCGATCGGGTTGAGGAACTCCATGGATACCGCGCCCGCGACCGCCATGAGCGAACCGACCGACAGGTCGATGCCGCCGGTGGCGATGACGAGCGCCATCCCGACCGAAATCATCAGGATCGGCGCCGACGCTCGCAGGATGTCGAGGAGGTTGCCGGCCAGGTTGCCGGTGGCCGGGTTGACGCGGATGGCGAGGTAGGTCGGGTCCTTGATGAGGTTGAGCCCGAGCAGGATGACGATGGCGACGATTCCCCAGAAGTACTGTCGCCGGACGAGCCCCCGCAACCACGCGCCCACGCCACTCATGCCGACACCTCCTCGGTGGCGAGCTGCGTCTCGTGCTTGGCGATGACCTCGACGACCTGGTCGGCGGTGACGTCCGGGCCGTTTACGATCTCGCCGATCTTGTGGTGGTCCTTGAGCACCACGATGCGCTCGCTGAGCCGAACGACCTCCTCGATCTCGGAGGAGATGAAGACGACCGCGACGCCGGTGTCGGCGAGTCGGGAGACCTCCGCCTGAATCTCCGCCTTCGCACCGACGTCGATGCCCCGTGTCGGTTCGTCGAGCAGCAGCAGGCGGGGATTGACCGCCAGCCATCGCCCGAGCAACACCTTCTGCTGGTTGCCGCCCGAGAGGTTCTTGATGAGCACCTCCGGGTCCGCCGGCCGTATGTTCAGGGCGGCGATGTACCGCCGCACGATCTCGTCCTGCTCGCGCCGCGACAGCGGGCGGGCCCAGCCCCGACGGGCCTGCACGGCGAGGATCAGGTTCTCCCGCACCGTGAGGTCCCCGACGATCCCTTCGTCGCGGCGGTTCTCGGTGGAGTAGGCGATGCCGTGGTCGAGCCCGTCGACGGGCGTGTTGATGTGGACCACCGCGCCGTCCACTTCGACCTGACCGCTGTCGGGCCGGTCGGCGCCGTACAGCAGCCGGGCCAACTCGGTGCGACCGGAGCCCAGCAGACCCGCGAAGCCGACCACCTCGCCCTGATACAGCTCGATGTCGGTGGGCTCGATCGATCCCTTGCGCCCCAGACCGCTCGCGCGTAGCAACGGCCCGGCCGTACGGTCCCGGTCCGCCGTGTGGCGGTTGGAGCCGAGCGCGCGGAGCGCATCGAGGTCCTTGCCGATCATCTTCGCGATGAGGGTCGCCCGGTCCAGGTCGCGCCGGAAGTACTCCCCCTCGAACCGGCCATTGCGCAGCACCGTGATGCGGTCGCTGATGGCGAAGACCTGATCGAGGAAGTGCGAGACGAACAGGATGGCGACCCCCTGTTCGCGCAGGCGCCGGATGACGCTGAAGAGCCGCGCGACCTCCTCCGCGTCGAGGCTCGACGTCGGCTCGTCCAGGATGAGCACCCTGGCGTTGACGACCATCGCCCGACTGATCGCGACGAGCTGCTGGATCGCCAGCGAGACACTCGCCAGCGGTCGGCGCGGATCGAGGTCGGCCAGACCGAGCCGGGCCAGCGCCTCGGTGGCGGCCTGGTGCGTGGCCCGCCAATCGATGCCGAACCGGCCCCGCACCTCATGACCGAGCATCACGTTCTCACCGATGCTCAGGTTGGTGCAGAGGTTGACCTCCTGGTAGACCGTCGAGATGCCGGCGGCCTCGGCGTCGGCCGTGCTGTGCAGCCGGCGCTCATGCCCCTCGATGAGAATCGTGCCGGCGTCGATGGCATAGACACCGGTCAGCGCCTTGATGAGCGTCGACTTGCCCGCCCCGTTCTCCCCCATGAGGCTGTGCACCTCACCGGGGAACAACCGGAAGCTGACGCCGTCCAGCGCCTTGACACCGGGGAACTCGACGGTGATCCCCCGCATCTCGACGATCGGCGATGGGCGGTCCACGGCACCTCCTGATCCTGTTCCGTAGGCCGGTGCGGAACCGCCACGCGAGCGGCGGTTC
>JADGGF010000474.1 GCA_019690055.1 Micromonosporaceae bacterium | reverse complement strand
CCGGCGGGGCCCCCGGGGCGGGCGGGGGGCCCCCGGCGCGGGGCGTCGGAACAGGACGGTCCGGACCACCCGGGGGGCGAAGAGCGAGCGCGACGGGGCGACGAGGTGAATGACGTCCCGGAACGCGCCCCCGACGACGCTGTCGCTGGTCGCGTGCCGCTGCACCCGATCGAGGTACCAGCCGGCCACGCGGTCGAGCGGGGTTGTCCGCACGGCGTTGCCGGTGGCGGTCGGCAGGGCCTTGTCCACACCGGTGCAGATGCGCCACGCCTGCTCCCCGACGCTGACGACGAGCCGCTGCAGGCGGGCCGTGGACGGCTGGCCCTGGGCCAACGCCCGGGCCACCGCCTGCGCGCCGAGCGCCGCGACCGAGATGCCCTGACCGTACACCGGATTGAACGACGTCACCGCATCCCCGACCACGAGCAGGCCGTCCGGCCCCCGCAGGCGGTCGTACCGGCGGCGCACGTTGGCCGTGCTGCGGTAGCCGAACGGGGGTCCCACCGCCTCCGCCCGAGACAGCCAATCGTGCACGAGCGAGTGCTCGAGCCCGGCGGCGAAGGCCTCAAAGCCGTCCGGGTCGGTGGGTGGCTCGTCGCCCGACAGGCCGGTGAGCGTGACCAGGTAGTGCCCGTCGGCTTCGATGGGCATGACGACGCCGCTCCGGCCGCTGCCCGGAGGGGGAACCAGGTAGATGGCGCGATAGTTTCCGCCGGTCGGGTTGGCGTCGGCTCGGTAACGCCGCGTCGCGTAGGCCACGCCGGTTTCGATGCGCTCCTCGGCCGGCGGCTGGGCGCCGATCTCGGTGAGCCACTGGCTGGTGCGGGAGCCGCGGCCGGAGGCGTCCACGACCAGGTCGGCCGCCATCGTCTGCTCGTCGTCGGCGCCCCGGGGCCGCACCCGTACGCCCCGCACCCGCGCGCGATCGCCCACCAAACCGATCGCTTCCAGCGAATCGGCGGCCTCGATGCGTGGGTGGGCCAGCACCCGGCGGCGTATCCCGTGCTCCACCAGGGGGCGGGTGCCGGTCAGCAGGGGTTGGCCCTCCCACCACCGGTGCACCCACCGACTCCGGTTGAGCTGGATCATGTCGCGGGGCATGACGATGGTGGGTACGCCGAGCGAGGCCAGCTCGTCGAGGATTCCGGGCAGCAGGGCCTCGAGGCATTGCCGGCCGGCCGCGAGCACCACATGGATGTGCCGGTCGTGGGGGATGCCCGCGCGGTGGCGCGGCTCGTCCGGGATGTGATCGCGATCGATGATCGTGACCCGGTCGGCGCGGTCGGCCAGCACGTGGGCCACCAGCAGGCCGGCGATGCTGTTGCCGATCACCACGACCCGGCCCCATCGAAGCGCTCCCCCCATGGCTTCCCCACTTCCCGCCGGTGTACTCCGACCAGCGCCGCTGTGTATTTACCGTCGCTTTGTATTCACCTTGAGCGATACCTGCTGCCTACCCTAAGCGATCCTCGCTGGTTTGTGGATAGCGGCCGCGGGGGTGATTCGAGGTTCGACTGACGATCGGCCAAGGCCCGGTGCACGGAGTCGAGCGAATGTCGGAGGTCACAGCTACGGTCCCGAGCATGACAGGTGCACCCATCATCCTGGTTCCGGGATTCTGGCTCGGCGCGTGGGCGTGGGAGGAGGTGGCGGCCGCGCTGCGCGCCGAGGGGCTTACCGTCACCGCGATCACGTTGCCCGGTCTCGAGTCCGTCGACACCGACCGCTCGGCGATCACGTTCGCCCACCATGTCGACGCCATCTGCGACGCGGTCCGTGCCGCCGGGGTGCCGGTCGTGCTGGTCGTGCACAGCGGCGCCGGTTTCCCCGGTTACGCCGCCACGGATCGGCTGCCGGAGCGGATCGCGGCGGTGGTGTACGTCGACACGGGTCCGGGGAAGGGGGCGATGGACCCCGACTTCACCGACGTCGAGCTGCCGTTGGCTCCGTGGGACGAGCTGGACGAGAACCTCGACGGCATCAGCGAGGAGCAGTTGGCGGAGTTTCGCCGTCGGGCGGTGCCGCAACCGGGCGGGACGATGCGCGGCTCCCACGAGTTCACCAACGACGCCCGGCTCGACGTGCCGAGCACGGTCGTCTGCACCGCGGTCTCGTCCGACCAGGTCAAGGCCTGGATCAGCGAGGGCTATCCGTTCATCGCCGGGCTGGCCGAGTTGCGCAACGTCGAGTACGTCGACCTGCCGACGAGTCACTGGCCGATGTTCTCCCGTCCCCGCGAGCTCGCCGACGTGATCGCCAGGGTGGCCCGACGGAGTGGCGAGCGGGGAGCGGCGTAGTCGGACGGTCGCCCGCGTCAGTAGGGGCGCGCGGTGGCGAGGCTGTCGACGAGGATGGCGAGTTCGTAACCGACCTGGCCCACGTCGCAGGTCCGATCGGCCCACACGACCAGGGAGTGGGTCGGCCCGGACATGAGGAACATGTAGCCGCCATGCGTCTCCAACATGGTCAGCGACACGTTGCCGCCGTCGAAGAGCCGCGCCGATCGGGCCGTCAGGCTGACCAGGCCTGAGGTGATCGCCGCCATCGCGTCCGCGCGGTCCCGCGGCAGGTTCGGGGATGCTCCGCTCAGCAGCCCGTCGCTGCCGACCGCGAGCGCGTGCTGGACGCCGGGCACGCGGCTGGTGAATCGCGCCAGCGCGCCGTCGACGTCCGCGATCATCGGTCCCACTTCGCGCCTCTTTCGTGGTGTTTGCCGGTGACGACCCGGGGAGATGATGTCACGGCGGGATGGGCGGCCACGCGCGACCGTACGGTCCAGATGCCGCAAATGGCGCGAATAGGTCGTCGGAGTAGCGAAAATTCCTCGCCAGCTCGCGGCGATGCTCGCCGCCGGAGAAATTCGTGGAAACCGGATGGGCGCCTGATCCGGTCGTCCCGGGCCGGCCGGCCCGCCCCCACTACCGGCTCACCCCCGACGGCGTGCAGCAGGCCCGCGCCGCGCTGGCCGAGCTGCGTGCGGCGACCACTCCAAGAAAGTCCACACAGGACGCTGCGGCCGGCCGACGGCGAGCGAGGCCGGCATGGTGACGCAATGGCTGGCCCGGGCCCTGCTGTCCGTTGCGGTCCGGCGGTGGCCGGTGGACATCCGGGAGGAGATGCGGGCCGAGTGGCTGGCTGAGCTGCATATGCTCGCGTCGCCGCCCCAACCGGCCCGGATGCTGCGGTTCGCGGCCAGCCTCGCGCTGACCCGTCCGCGGCTGGGTGCGCCGATCCCGCTCCTCGACCCGGAGCTGACCGTGGGCCAGGTAACCCGGCACACCCTCCTCGTGCTGCTTGCCCTCGTCGCCACGATCCACCTGAGCGCATCCACACCCTTCTCCGTTGGGCTCCTGATCGCCACCGTGCCCGTGCTGCTCGCCGTGCTGGCCGGAGCGAGCAGTCCGCTGCTGCGGCCCCGGGCGGTGGTGGTCGCCGTCATGCTGGCCGCGGCGGGCGCCCTCGTCACGGCCCCGCTCGTGCGGCCCTACCTCGATGGACCGTGGCGCGTGCCGGCCGCCACCGGGCGTGACCGGCGCGACGGGCGGGGTCGGCCGAGTCACGACAGCTGCGCCCGGCAACGCTAGGCGCAGTCGAGCGTCGCGACCATGAGCGGGCCGGCGATCGGGCTAGGCCGGGGTTAGAAGGGGATGGTGTCGTCCTCGGCGGTGGGCGTCGAGGATACCTGCGTCCGCTTCGATCCTCGTTCGGGTGTCGATAGATCCTCGCCGCCGCCGGGCCGCCCTAGTCGTGATGGAGGTCCGGGCGCAGATTCATCGGGTGGCGTGTTGGGGCGGGGTCGGTTGTCGCTGGTCAGGCAGGTGGTCGGTGACCAGTTCTCGCCGCGGGGGTCGGGTAGGTCTGGGCGTGGCTTGATGCCGAAGGTGTTCTCGTA
>JADGGF010000473.1 GCA_019690055.1 Micromonosporaceae bacterium | reverse complement strand
ACCCCCCCCCCCCCGGCCCCCCCCCCCCCCCGGGGGGGGGCGGGGCGCCGGGTGGCCGTCAGGCCGGGACTGACCTGGCGATTCGAGACTGGACGATACGAAACTGGGCGATACGAAACCGGGCCGTACGGGCCCGGGGTGATTCGGAACTCGAAGACACGAGACCCAGGAGCGGTGGGTCGTCGACCATCAGCATCGCGAGGTTCGGGCACCTGTCCGCAGCGCTGGGTTATGTCGGACCGAGATTCGAGCAATCTGCGATGGGCGCGACCGAGCGGGCCGCGGCGATCACCATGTCGCCTGGTCCGTCACTGGCGGGTGAAGAGGCCGCCATCACGCTGTCGCGCATATGCCCGGCGCGTCGTGGGCGGGCGATGGTGCTGGAAAGACGGAAACGTTCTCTACGCCGCGACGGAAGCAAGGACGCCGCTCGAGCAGCGAACGATCGCCCCGGCGTCCCTGCCCGAAACCCGTATCTATCCGATGAACTCGCAGTCGTGGGGGTACGGCGAGTTCATCGGGGGATGGGACGGCCTAGAGGTCGAACTCGCCGTCCTTGGCGCCTGCGATGAAAGCACGCCATTCGGCCCTATCGAAGAGCAGGACCGGGCCGTGCGGATCTTTCGAGTCACGTACGGCCGCGTGTCCTTCGACGAAGGCCACTTCAACGCAGTTGTCGGTCAGCGGTCCAGATCGACTTGACTTGCGCCAGACAGCCGCCGCAAGATCGACGGCTGCCTTGTCCTTGATCATCGTCCCTCCTTCCATAGCGAGAGCATGAACCTGCTGGAATCCTGCGGGGTGAGAGCGACCGAGGTCAACTGTTCGAAGACGCGAACGTGGCGCTGGACGTGTTCCGGCTTCTCTAAAAACGCGCCGCCAGTGGCGGTGGTAACGTACACCGCGTCCGGGTCGGACTCATGGGAAAAGCGAAGTATCGCGAAAGACCCATCCATTCCGGGATGGGCGCCGACTCGGAGGGGGAGGACCTGAATCGTCACGTTGTCCTTCTCGGACATCGTGATCAGGTAATCGATCTGGCCGCGCATCACGGTCGCCCCGCCGACGGGACGCAGGAGGGCGCTCTCGTCGATCACGCACCACAGCTGCAGCGGATCGTCCTGGGTGAGTAACGATCGACGCCGCATCCGGACGTGGAGGCGATTCTCCAGGAGAGCCTCGTCCTCGTCGCCGTCGACCAGCAGGTGCTGGGCGCCGGCCAGAAGGTGTCGGGCGTACTCCTCGGTCTGTAGCAGGCCGGGCACGCACTGCGCCTCGTACGAGCGGATCAACGATGCGGCCTGCTCGAATGCCACGAAGTCACTGGTGAGGACGGTGCCATGGCGCTGCCACCAGCCCCGTTGCCGTGTCTCCTTCGCGACCTCGACCAACTCGCACAGTGTCGGCTCGCCGACTCGGAACAGGGTGAGAAGTTCCCGAATATCGTTCGGGCTGGATCCGATCTGGCCGGTTTCCAGGCGCGAGATCTTGGACGTGGAGCACCGCATGTGCTCGGCGACCTGTTCGATCGTGAAGCCCGCCTGCTCCCGGTAGCGGCGAAGTTCAGCGCCCAGTCGCCGACGGCGCACTGCCGGACTGAAACCGCGCCTGCCGGTCACGTTGGGAGCCTCCTACCAGACTCCGAGGGGCGCGTTCAGTGTGCTCCCGTCACGAACGACAGGCAAGCATCGTCGACTCACCGGGGGCGCCGTACGCCGCCCGGCCGGAGAACTGCAAGTTGCATGACTCGGGGAGGCACGTCATTCTGTTCCGTAGGCACGCAGTGACCCTGTGTGGATCACTCGCCACAGCTGGCCAGGACTCGGCACATCCGCTGACCGAACCAGCGGCGAGCACACTTCGCGGACGGCCCCGCCCCGCCGGAACGCGCGCACCTTGATATGGCTGCCGCCAGCCGGTGTTCTCGCACCGCCTGACCCCAGTGGACGGCGAGTGAGGAGGGCACGTGAGACCAACGACCAACGGGGGACCCAGACACCTGAGAGGGAGGGCACAATGCCTCGTTCTGGGGACGTCCTTCGCGTCACACGAGCCGCGAGCGTCCAGTTCACCCAGCCGATGATGTTCCGCGTGATCCGCGTCCAGGACTTGCCCACCTGTGATGGGTGGGCCTGGCTCGACGGTTACGAGCTCGATTCCGCCGGCGAGGCGGTGGCGCGTCGCTCCATATTTGTTCGGCTTCACGGCCTGTAATCCGACCTGACCCGGTCGTCGTGAGGCGGACGTACCGCCGACACGTATGCGTGCCTCACGGCAATGACGCACGCCCACGCGAGCGCGACCACCCGTCGACGTCCCCGAGCACGGCTGACTCAGCGTTGCTCTGCCCGAGCGCGGCCACCCGTCAACGCCACGCGAGCGGGGTTGCTGAGGGTTGCTCAGTGGCGTTCAGGCTTGGGTTCGCCCGCGCTTGGCGATTGATGGGGGGTGCCGGGGGGGCGAAGCCCCAATGCAGTGGATTCGACCTTCGGTCCTTGGCGGACCTCCGGTCTAATCCACGGCGCTTGCCTGGGTCTGGGGCTTAGCCCCGGGAGTGATGACGAGTGCCGCTGGTGCGAGTCGCACAGCGCGAGCACAGAGTGTGCTCCTCAAGCGAGTGGGGAAGGAGGGAGTTGAACCCTCACGCCCTTCCGGGCACACGGACCTGAACCGTGCGCGTCTGCCATTCCGCCACTTCCCCGGGCGTTGCGCTCGCCGGGCCGGGTGGTGACCGATCCCGTCGTGCCGAACCAGGATAGACCCCGTTCTGGTCGACATGCGAGCGGGTTACCCACCGCCACGTACGCTGCCTGCGAAACGCCCGCGAAGACTAACATGCCGACGCCTCGGTGCGCGGACGGAGGTGCGTTGGGCGGATAGCATCATGTCCTCTAGGACAAGCGGAGGACGAGTGAGCGCGCGTACCGCATCCACCGCCGACCACCACCGGCGGGACCGGCGCAGTCGCGAACGGAAGGGTCTGCTGTGAGCGTTCTGCAACGCTTCGAGAAGCGATTGGAAGGCCTTGTTGAGGGGGCCTTCGCCAAGGTCTTCAAGGGTGTGGTCCACCCGGTGGAGATCCTCAACGCCATGCAACGGGAGGCGGAGGCGCACAAGGCCATACTGGCCGGGGGGCGGACCCTCGTGCCGAACCGGTACGTGATCGACCTGTCTCCCTACGACCACAGCCGACTCGCCCCCTACGCCGCGGCCCTGGCCCAGGAGCTCGCGCAGTCGCAGGCTGAGTTCATCGGCGAGCAGGGGTGGACGGTCTACGGCGACGTGATCGTCGAGATCGAGCGGGGCGAGGGCCTGGACACCGGAATGTTCCGCGTGACCGCCGAGGTCTACACCGGCGCGGCCGAGCCGGCCCCGCCGCCGCCCGCCTACGACCCGGGCGCCGGGTACGGGCCGTACGGGCCGCAGCACGGCGGCTACGGGCCTCCGGCGGGTGGGCCGGGCCGCAACGCCCGGCTGGTCTCCAGCGACGGGCGGACCTACCCGCTGCAGGTCGGCTCGACGGTGATCGGTCGGGGCGACCAGGCGAACCTGCGGTTGCCGGATGTGGGTATCTCGCGCCGGCACGCGCGCCTGGACTTCGACGGCGGGCAGGTCGTGATCACCGACCTGGGCTCGACCAACGGGACGTCGGTCAACGGCCAGCGGATCTCGGCCGTCGCGCTGAATCCCGGCGACATGATCCAGATCGGCACCACGACCCTGACCTTCCGCGTGGACGGCTAGGTTGCCCGACAGCATCGTCTTCACCGCCGCCCGCTTCGGCTTCCTACTCCTGCTGTGGATATTCGTTTTCGCAGTGGTCGGGGTAATCCGGCGGGACCTGGGGGCGCGGCCGAGCCGCCTCGTGGCGATGCCGCGTGGGGTGGTCCTGTAC
>JADGGF010000472.1 GCA_019690055.1 Micromonosporaceae bacterium | reverse complement strand
GGGCAGGGTGGAGTCGAGCCGAAGCGCGGCGGGTCCGGGCCTGGGCGTGGCGAAGGCGGCCCGCCAGCACCATGAGGCCGATCGCCGTGGCGACCGCCGGAAAAAGCCAGAGCAACAGTCCCCATCCGGCCGTGGGCGGATCGGAGAGCAGCTCGGCTCCGTAACGATCGATGAGCCACTGACGTACCTGCTCCGGAGAGCGGCCCTCGGCGAGCTGCGTCGCGATGACCTCGCGCATGGCGGCAGCGATCGGCGAGGACGAGCGAGCCACCGACTCGCCCTGACACGCCGGGCATCGCAACTGCGCGGCGATCGTGTCGGCCGTCTCGGGGCGCGGTGCGACGGTGCGCCAGATCGCCAGGCCGGCGCCGGCGAGCGCGGCGGCCGTGAGGCCGACGAGCAGCGTGCGCCGCACCATTGCTCGCAGATTCCGCTCCGGCGAGCTGCGCGGAATTGGTCGCGTCATGGCTGCACCATCGGCCCCAGCCGCTCCCGCAACCACACCGCGTCGATGATCCCCTGCGCCCACAGCCGCAGCCGGCCCGACCGATCGATGACGAAGGTCTCCGGCACGCCCCGGACGCCCCACGAGACGGCCACGGCACCGGTCGGATCAGCAACCGTGATGAGGTTCGTTGCCTCCGCCTCATCGAGCAACGCCTGCGCGGCCTCGGCGGAGTCACGGACGTTGAGACCCACGACGACCACGCCGTCCGCGGACCAGGTCCGCGCAGCCCCGGCGAGGAGCGGCAGCTCGGTTCGGCAGGGCGCACACCAGGACGCCCAGACATTGATCACCACGACGCTGCCGCGGTAGTCGGTCAGGTCGAAGCGTGAACCGTCCAGGGTTGACCCGACGAGGTCAGGGGCGGGCCGATCCAGCGTCAGGGTGACCGGGCCCGGTGCCGTCGACTCCCCCGACGCGTCGCGCAGCCCAGCGGCGAGGCCGGCGCCGAGCAGCGCCAGGGCCAAAGCGGCGGTGACGGCCGCCGTCGGGCGACGCGCGGCTCTCATGGGGGGTTCACCAAGACCGGTTCGGGCGCGGGCGCAGGCACCCGGCGCCGGCGATACAGCGACAGCGCGCCACCCAGCGCAACCAGGAATCCGCCCACCCACACCAGTCCGACCAGCGGGTTGACGGTGAGCCGGACGGTCGCCGATGTTCCGTCCTCCGCGACCGCCAGGACCGTGGTGTAGATGTCGCGCGTGAGGCCGACCCGGATCGCCGGAATGCTCACGGTCAGGTCGTGGCCCGGGTAGTAGCGCAGGTTCGGCTCGCTGATGACGGCCGGGCCGGCATGGTCCGTGACGGCTGTCCGCACCGCCACGCGCATCCCGGTCGCGTCCTGTTTCCGGTCGATAGCGAGAACCTGGATCGTCACGCCATCGATGTCAGTCGACTCGCCCACGCCAAGCCGCCGTTCCGTCGTCGCGGCGAAGGCCGAGGACGCGGCGACCCCGACCGCGAGGAGAGCGACACCGGCATGCGCGACCAGCGCACCGAGCCGGACCGGCCGAGGCGAGGCGAACGCGGCTCGAGCGAGGCCGGCGAGTACGAACGCGGCGGCGCCGAAGGTGACGAGCGCGAGCACGCTCGATGGCGGGGCCAGCAGACCCACGGCCCCGATGGTCAGCAAAGCGGCGATTGCCGATGGGATGAACTGGCGGAGCGGACGACCGGAGCGAAGGAACGGCGCGACCCCCATGAGCAGGACGGCCATCAGGACGACCGGCACGGCGGCTCGGTTGAAGTAGGCCGGTCCGACCGTGACCTCCGCGGATCGGGTGGCGCGGAGGAGCACCGGGACGAGGGTCCCGGTCACCACCACCACCGCGACCACGACCATCAGCACCGCCTGGGCGTGCAGCGCCATGGCCCGCGACACAATGCCCAGCCCGGATCGGCGCCCGTCACCGAAGTGGGGCAACCGCCAGAGCATCAATGCCCCGACGAGCGCGGTCGCGAGCAGGAAGAAGCCGAGCAGCAGCGGGCCGAGCGGCGAGGCGGTGAAGGCGTGCACGCTCGTCACGATGCCGGAGCGGGTCAGGAAGGTGCCCAGCAGGACCAGGAGGAAACTCCCGGCGGCCAGGACGATCGGCCATGTCCACAGTGGATGACCCGGCCGTCGCACCAGGAGAGTGTGCAGCGTGGCGGTGGCGGTCAGCCAGGGTAGCAGCGAGGCGTTCTCCACCGGATCCCAGGCCCAGTAGCCACCCCACCCCAGGACCGCGTACGACCACCACGCGCCGAGCGTGATGCCGAGCGTGAGCAACGTCCACGCGACGAGCGTCCAGCGCCGCAGGGCAAGCGCCGCGGCCCGATCGGCGCGCCCGGCGATCAACGCCGAGACCGCGTACGCGAAGGGCACGACCAAGCCGACGTACCCGCTGTAGAGGATCGGAGGGTGCAGGCCCATCGCCGGGTGCTCGCGCAGCAACGGGTTCGGGCCGGGACCGTCCGCGGGCGGCACGGCGACCGGATCGAACGGGTTCGCCGCGAAGTAGGCCACCGCGCAGAAGAAGACGGTGACGCCGGAGAGCACCGTCATCGCCCACGGCCAGACCGTGCTGCGCCGCCGCGCGCTGGCCACGACGGCGCTGCAGGCCGCCACGATGACCAGCCAGAGCAGCAACGAGCCATCGAGCGCGGCCCACAGGCTGGTGACGCGGAAGTACAGCGGCACGTCGCGTCCACCGTTATCAGCGACGTAGCGGAGGCGGAAGTCGAGAGTGACCAGCGCGAGGTCGAGGAGCACACCGGCGGCCCCCGTGCTCACGAGACAGATCCAGGTCGCCGTGCGCGCCAGCCCGATCGATCCGCGGAGCAGGGCCACCCGCGCCCACAGCAGGGTGGCCGTGACGGCGGTGACAAGCGAGAGCGCCAACGCCATTCGGCCGGCCGGGCCGATCACCGCACCGCCCCCGGGCCCGGCTGCTCCCCACCGGGTGGTGGCTCGTACGTGTTCCCGCCGGGTGGCGGCTCGTACGTGGTCCCGCCGGGTGGCGGTTCGTACGTGTTGTTGTGCTTGCTCATCACCGTGTCCGCGTGCAGGACCCCGCGACCGTCGAGCACGCCCTCGACCACCGCCTGCTGCCCCTCACGAAGTCGTCCGGGGATATCGATGCGTTGCTGGACGACGACGTCACGGACACCGTCGGTCAGGCGGAACCGGATCACGTCCCCCTCGCGGACGACGGAGCCCGGCACCACCGTCCCGCCCACCCGGACGCGGTCACCCACCGCGACCGAGGACGTCTCGCTCGGTGTGCGGTAGAAGGTCAACGTATCCTGCAGCCCCGCGGCGATGAGCAGGCCGACCGCGATGAGCCCGATCAACGTCAAGGGCCAGCGCCGACCGCCGGTCATGGTTGTCGCCCCGTCCGATCCGACACAGCCTCTTGTGTCCACACTGCCCGGTCGTATGTCCACACTGCCCGGTCGTACCGGCCGCGACGGTGGGTCACACGGGCATCACTCTTTAGCGCACCGTTGCGTCGGTACGTCGGCCACTACCGGAGGATCTCGGCACCATCGCTGCGTCACGGGCTGGCCGACCGGCCGCCTCGCGCTCGAGGTGCGTCATGCGGCTCAGCCACAGCCACACCGCGACCAGCGTGGCGGCGCTGAGGCAGAACAGCAGCGCGGTGAGCATCAGCGGATGCATGGGCGGGCGGGTGGTCGGCTGCAGCACGGTCGCTTCCTGATGCAGAGACCGCCACCACACCACGGAGAAGTGGACGACCGGAACGAGGGCGAAGCCGGCAATACCCCACCACGCCAACCAACGCGGTGATACGCCGGCCTGCCGAGCGGCGAGACACCCCGCGTAGCACAACAGCAGCAGTGCGGTACTCACGAGCCGCGGATCCCACGCCCACCACACCCCCCAGGTGGCCCGCCC
>JADGGF010000471.1 GCA_019690055.1 Micromonosporaceae bacterium | reverse complement strand
ACCGCGCCGGCCCCGGAACCATCCACGACCGAGCGACGGTCATCGGCCGCGCCGTCACCGTCGGCGACGGCGGCACCCCGACGGCGGCCGGCTGCCCCGTCGAGCACGGCGAGCACGGTGGGCAGCACGACCTCGACCGCCGCCCGGTACCCCGCGGCCGAGGGGTGGTACCGGTCGGGCCCGAACAGCGTGTCCGGGTCGGCATCGAACGCGGGGCCGAGGAGCTCACCGAGGGGAACGGTGCGGGCGCCCTCGACCTCGACGGCCTTCCGCTGGGCCCGCGCCATCTGCCGGCTCCACCGCCGCACCAGCCAGCGCAGGGGCGGCAGGATCGGCGGGATTGTGCCGAGGTCGGGACAGGTGGCGACCACGACCTCGCTGCCGGCCGCCCGCAACGCGCGCACCGCCTCAGCCAGGAATGCCACCGCCTGCTCCGCGTCGACGCTTCCGGTCACGTCGTTGGCGCCGATGAAGATGACGGCGACGTCGGCCCCGCCGGCATCGAGGACGTTCTCGGCCTGCGCGGGCAGCCAGGCCGACGGGGAGCCGACCGCAGCCGTACAGGTGAGCAGGACGGGCCGCCGGGTGTGATCCGCGACCGCGGTGGCGAGCATCGCGCCCGGCGTCTGCGCGCGGGTGTGCACCCCGTAACCGGCGGCGGTGGAATCCCCGAGCACGGCGAGCGCGATGGGCTCCCCCGCGTACTGTCGGCCGTACCGGCCACCGCACTGCGGCGGCGGCGCCTGCGCGCCCGGGATGGTCCGGCGGGCATAGAGAACCTGACCGCTGATGAGCCCGGCGACCAGCGCGCCGGCCATTGTGGCGGCGCCGCCGACGTACGCCGCGAGCGCCCGGTACCGCCGCTGCCGCATCTCTCCTCCCCATCGCCGGAACGCCCACGCCAGGAACGTCCCACTGGCACAACGCCCCGGACGGAACGCCCATTGCAGGTACCCGGACCATCGAGCGTACCCAGGGTTGTCCCATTGCCAGGCCGGCTATCGTGGGGCCATGGCACCAGGCCCGCGGCGGCACGCCGCTCTGATGGCCCTTATTCGCGCGTTTCGGCCGGGGACGCCCGGACTGGGCCGTCGCCTGGCTGCCCTGCCCCGCATGATCGTGGCCTCGATCCGCGGCGAGTACGACGGCGGACACCGGCTGCTGCTGATGGCGGGCGCCGCGCTCTACATCCTGTCCCCCGTCGATCTCATTCCCGAAATTGCCCTCCTGGCGGTGGGCCTCATCGACGACGTCTTCGTGGCCACGTGGCTCGCCGGTGCCCTGCTGTCGGAGACCGAGCGGTTCCTGGAGTGGGAGAAGTCCCGTGGCCGGGGCCCCTCGGTGATCGACGCCGAGGTCATCCAGTCCTGAGCCCCGGACGGTCGGTGGGCCCTGGACATCGGTAGGCCCTGGACGATCGGTAGCGCTGGACCAGCGGTAGCCCAGGGACGATCGGTAGCCCAGGGACGATCGGTCACAGCGTAGGGGTAGGTTCTGCGCATGCGCTACGTCGACAACGTCGTCGAGTTGATCGGCAACACCCCGCTGGTCCGGCTGCACCGGGTCACCGAGGGCATCGCCGCAACGGTCCTGGCCAAGGTGGAGTACTTCAACCCGGGCGGCAGCGTGAAAGACCGCATCGCGCTGCGGATGATCGAGGACGCTGAACGGGCGGGCCTGCTGCGCCCCGGCGGCACCATCGTCGAACCGACCAGCGGCAACACCGGGGTCGGGCTCGCACTGGTCGCCCAGCAACGCGGCTACCGGTGCATCTTCGTCTGCCCCGACAAGGTGAGCGAAGACAAGCGCAACGTGCTGCGCGCCTACGGGGCCGAGGTGGTGGTCTGCCCCACCAACGTCGCGCCGGAGGACCCGCGCTCGTACTACCGGGTCTCCGACCGCCTGGCCGCCGAGATCCCGGGCGCGTTCAAGCCGAACCAGTACAGCAACCCGGCCAACCCGCGCTCCCACTACGAGACGACCGGCCCGGAGATCTGGGACCAGACCGAGGGTCGGATCACCCATTTCGTGGCGGGGATCGGCACGGGCGGCACGATCTCCGGTATTGGTCGGTACCTCAAGGAGGTCTCCGGCGGGCGGGTCCGGGTGATCGGTGCCGACCCCGAGGGCTCCGTCTACAGTGGAGGGACGGGCCGACCGTACCTTGTGGAGGGTGTCGGCGAGGACTTCTGGCCCGACACCTATGACCGTACGGTCTGCGACGAGATCATCGAAGTCTCGGACAAGGACTCGTTCGCGGTGACCCGCCGCCTGGCCCGGGAGGAGGGCCTGCTGGTCGGCGGCTCGTGCGGCCTAGCGGTGGCGGCGGCGCTCGAGGTCGGCCGCCGAGCCTCGGAGTCCGATGTGATCGTGGTGCTGCTGCCCGACGGCGGTCGCGGCTACCTCTCCAAGATCTTCAATGATGACTGGATGGCCCGGTACGGCTTCCTCCGCCCGGAGTCGGCCGAGGCCACGGTGGCCGACGTCCTCGCCGGCAAGCAGGGCGGGCTGCCGCCCTTCGTGCACGTGCACCCCAACGAGACCGTCCGCGAGGCGATCGACCTCATGCGCGAGTACAACGTCTCCCAGCTGCCGGTGCTGCGGGCCGAGCCCCCGGTGGTGACGGGGGAGGTCGCCGGGTCGATCGCCGAACGGGACCTGCTCGACGCGCTCTTCACCGGGCAGGCGGCCCTGCACGACATGGTCGAGCGCCACATGGGGCCGCCCCTGCCGATGATCGGGGGCGGTCAGCCGGTGGCCGAGGCGGTGGCGGTGCTCGAGAAGGCCTCCGCGGCGATGGTGCTCATCGACGGCAAACCGGCCGGGGTGATCACCCGCCAGGACCTGCTCACCCACCTCGGCTCCCGCTGAGTCCGGCCGCGACGACCGAGGGGTGACCCGACGTGGCGACGGAGGGTCACCCGTCACGGCGGCGGGATCACCGACGCGGGTACGGGGTCAGGAGAGCGCGGCCGGGATGGCGATCACGTCGACGTAGGCGCCCCGGCGCAGCACCGTGAGCGGCAGCCGCGTACCGATGGCCGACCCGAGCATGAGGCGCTGCACGTCCTGCACGCCCTGCACGGGCCGACCGCCCGCGCTCACCATGATGTCGCCGATGTACAGGCCCGCCTTGGCCGCCGGGCTGCCCGGAATGACCTCCACCAGGCGCAGACCCCGACGCTGCTTGAGGCTGTTCGCGATCGGCGGAGGCAGCGCCACCGGGACGCCGGCGATCCCCAGCCAGGCCCGCCGGACGCGACCGGTGGAGATGAGCTCGGAGATGATCGAGCGCGTCGTCGAGTTGATCGGCACCGCGAGGCCGAGCCCGATGCCGGCCACCGCGGTGTTGATCCCGACGACCCGGCCGCTCGAGTCGGCCAGCGCCCCACCGGAGTTGCCCGGGTTGAGCGCCGCGTCGGTCTGGATCACATCGTCGATCATCCGGGCGCGACGGCCGTCGCCGACGGGCAGCGAGCGACCCAGTGCACTCACCACGCCAGCGGTCACCGATCCGGCGAGCCCGAGCGGGTTGCCCACCGCGATCACGAGCTGTCCGATGCGCAGGGTGTCGGCGTCGCCGAGGGTCGCCGGTGGCGCGCCGCCGTCGCGGACCCGTAACACCGCCAGGTCCGACAGGGGGTCGGCCCCCACGACGTCGAAGCGGCTCTGCGTTCCGTCGGTGAACTCGGCCAACCCGGCGTGGGCGCCGGTGACCACGTGAGCGCTGGTCAGGATGAAGCCGTCCTCAGTGAACGAGACGCCGGAGCCCGCGCCGTCGCCCCGGGAGGTGCGTACGGTCAGGGCCGCGACGCTCGGCAGTACCTTGGCGGCGACGGCGGAGACGACGGTCGAGTAGGCGTCCAGGGCCTCGGTCTCGGAGGGCATGCGCGGTTCCGGGG
>JADGGF010000470.1 GCA_019690055.1 Micromonosporaceae bacterium | reverse complement strand
CCGTGCGGCGGCACGCTGCCGGGCCCGCCAGCGGCGCCGGCCGGGGGCGGCGCGGCGCCCGTGCCGGTGCCGCCGGTCGAGGTCGCGCCACCGGTCGCCGCCGGTTCGCCCGATCCCGCCGCGGCGGCGAGCCAGCCGACCACCCCGATGCCACCGGTCACGGCCGGCTCGGCCGATCCCACTCCGGGGCCGAGCCAGCCCACCACCGCGATGCCCGCCCCGGTCACCGGAGCGCCGTACCCCGTGACCGGGGTCCCGTATCCGGTCACCGCCCCGCCGTACGGCCTCATGCCGCCGCCCGCACCCCGGCGCAGCCCGTGGGTCATCGTGCTCGGGATCGTGAGCGCGGTTCTCCTGGTCGGCAGCGGCGTGCTCGGCGCGCTCTACTACCAGCAGCGCGACGAGGCCCGTCGGACCAGCGCCGACCAGCAGGCCCGGATCACTGCGCTGCAGCAGGAGGTCGCGCAGCTCAAGGACGACCTCGCGGATACCGAGACCCGGCTGCAGCGGGCCGAGGACGACCTCGCCGACGCCGATGCGTGTTCCGACGCCGTCCAGAAGTTCATCGATCTGGCCATGGACCTCGCGACGAGCGGGACGACGGACCTGCCGCCGGTCCAGGCCGAGCAGTTGATCTTCGAGATGGTGCGGGCCTGCCGCGTGTCGCTGTGACGGTCCGCCGGTCGGCGTGGTCAGGTTCCACGTATCGGTGATGGGATAACTGCCGACGTGATCAAGTCCGGTGGCAGATCTCACCCGGTTGGCCGCTGACTGAACGCTTCTTCAGGGTTAGGGTCCTCCGATACGGATGACCATGACGCCAGCCCGAAGGAGCGTTGGTGAAGTTCGCGCCCGGCGAGGTGCTCGTGCGCCGGTACTGGCGTGGCGGGCACCTGCAGCGCTTATACCTGGTGCGGGTCGCCGCGGACGACGAGCGTGGTCTGCGGCTGTGGTTCCCGGCCGGTTCGCCCTGGTGGCGACGGTCGGCGCCGGACGAGGACGAGGCGGCCGAGCACGACGCGCCGGCGGACACGGCCCGGGGCCGTCTGGTCCGGCAGGTCTCGACCGGTCCGGACGTGCTCGTCTGGCTGCCGGAGCAGGCGCCGTACGCGGTCTCCTGGCTGTGGGACGACGGCCATTTCGCGGGGTGGCGCGTCACGTTGGAGGAGCCGTACGTCCGGTGGGCCGACCGGGGCTGTGCCGGGGTGGACACGGTGGACCACTCGGTTGACCTGGTCGTCCGGCCGGACCACACCTGGCGGTGGCAGGCCCGGGGCGAGCACGGCCAGCCGGTGGCCGTCGACCCGCTCGACCGGGCGCATCCCCAGGCCGCCCAGGTTCGGCCCACCGCCGAGCGGCTGGTCAAGCTCGTGGAAGCCCGCCAGTTCCCGTTCGACGGAACCTGGCGCGGCTTCCGGCCGGACGCCTCCTGGACCGTGCCCGCGCTGCCACCGGGCTACGACCGGCCGCGGGCCGTCGCGCGCCCGTAGCCGCTCCCGTCGGCTTGGGCGGTAGGCGCTGCTGTCGGCCCGGGTGCTTCCTGTCGGCCCCGGGTGCTTCCTGTCAGCCCTGGGGTGCTGAGGTCAGACCACGCCGGTATGGCAGAATCTTTGGACGGGTCTCCGCACGGTGTGCGCTGCCCACTTACCCGCCGTCCGTACCTGGCCCTCTCTCCTGGTGCGGCGGTACCAGTCAGCCGAGCAGCGGGCCACACTATCCCCACGGTGGCGGCCAGCCTCACCCGAGCGAGCGGGCGCAGCCTCGCTGCGCAGCCCAGACGTTCTTTCAGGAGCGAGCAGACGTGGCCGTACGAATCCGGCTTATGCGGATGGGAAAGATCCGCAACCCTCAGTACCGCATCGTGGTCGCCGACGCGCGCACGAAGCGCGACGGCCGGGCGATCGAGTACCTCGGTGTCTACCACCCGAAAGAGGAGCCTTCTCGCATCGAGGTGAACTCCGAGCGGGTTCAGCACTGGCTCTCCGTGGGTGCCCAGCCGAGTGAGCCGGTCATCGCGATCCTCTCCAAGACCGGCGACTGGCAGAAGTTCAAGGGCCTGCCGGCGCCGAGCGAGCCGTTGAAGGTCGCGCCCCCGCGGGCCAGCCGGACCGCGGCCTACGAGGCGGAGGCGAAGGCGGCCGCCGGCCTGGCGGAGGCGGAGAAGCCCAAGCGCGAGCCGGCGAAGAAGGCTGGCAAGAAGGCCGCGCCGGCCGCGGCGGCGGAGGGTGAGGCCCCGGCGGAGGCGGAGTCCGCTGGTCAGCCGGAGGTGGGCGATGCCGGCACCGACGCGCAGGGCTGACAGCACCCTGCGCCCGGCGCTGGAGCACCTGGTCAAGGGAATCGTCGAGCACCCCGAAGACGTCCGGGTGCGGTTGGTCGACGGCCGGCGGGGCCAACGGCTGGAGGTCCGGGTGCACCCCGACGACCTCGGCACGGTCATCGGCCGGGGCGGCCGCACCGCCAAGGCCCTGCGCCAGGTGATGACGGCCATCGGTGGCCGCGGCGTCCGGGTCGACATCATCGACGCGTACTAGAGCTCGTGGCGGGTTGATGCCCGAGCTCGTGGTGGGGCGGGTCGTCCGCCCGCATGGTGTTCGCGGCGAGGTCGTCGTCGAGATCCGTACGGACTCGCCGGACGAGCGGTTCGTGCCCGGGTCGGTGGTCGGCACCGACCCGGCGGAGGTCGGGCCGCTGCGGATCGCCGCGGTCCGGCGGCACTACGGTCGGACGGAGGGCGGTCGGGGTCGGCTGCTCGTGCACTTCGACGGCTACGCCGACCGCGACGCGGCGGAGACGCTGCGCGGGGTTTACCTCACCGTCGACAGCGCGAGCCTGCCGCCGCTGGCGGACCCCGACGAGTTCCACGACCACCAGCTCGTGGGGCTGACCGCGGTGAGCCCGGACGGCCGCGTGCTCGGCCACGTGGTGCGCGTCGAGCACGCGCCGGCGAGCGACCTGCTGGTGCTCGCCCAGCCCGATGGGCGGGAGTCGTTGGTGCCCTTCGTCAAGGCGATCGTGCCCGAGGTGGACCTGGCCGCCGGGCGCGTCGTGCTCACGCCGCCCGAGGGCCTGCTCGATCTGTGAGCAGCCCGCTCGAGGCGACGTGAGCGGCCGGCGGGAGGAGACACACATGCAGGTCGATGTCATCACGATCTTTCCCGAGTACCTCGCCCCGCTGGACCTCTCGCTGCTCGGCCGGGCCAGGGCCGCCGGGATCCTGCAGGTCCGGGTGCACGACCTGCGGCAGTGGACGCACGACGTGCACCGGACCGTGGACGACACGCCCTACGGCGGCGGGCCGGGCATGGTCATGCGGCCGGAGCCCTGGGGCGAGGCGCTCGACGCGGTGCTGCCCGACGGTGGCCTGCTCGTGGTGCCCAGTCCGGCCGGGGTGCGGTTCACCCAGGCCATGGCGCGTGAGCTGGCTACTCAGGACCAGCTGGTCTTCGCCTGCGGGCGGTATGAAGGCATCGATGAGCGTGTGTTGGAGTACGCCGCCACGCGGGCGCGGGTGCTGGAGGTCTCGCTCGGGGACTACGTCCTCTTCGGCGGCGAGGTGGCGGTCCTGGTGATTCTCGAGGCGGTGGGACGGCTGCTGCCGGGCGTGCTCGGCAACGCGGACTCCCTGGTGGAGGAGTCCCATGCCCAGGGCTTGCTGGAGGCGCCCGTCTACACGAAGCCCCCGGTGTTTCGCGGCCTGGAAGTGCCGGCCGTGCTGCGGTCCGGCGACCACGCCCGCATTGCCCGGTGGCGCCGCGACCAGTCGTTGCTGCGTACGGCCCGACGCCGGCCCGATCTGATCGCGGCCCTGCCCGAGGACGCCCTCTCCACCCGCGACCGCGAAGTCTTGAGCCAGGTCGACGACGTGGGTGGGCCGGATTGACCGGGCGGGCCGACGGTAATGGGT
>JADGGF010000469.1 GCA_019690055.1 Micromonosporaceae bacterium | reverse complement strand
CCACCGGGCCCTGCTCGTCGAGATCTGACCGCAGCGTCGCCCACCAGGTGCGGCGGGGCCGAATGAGGGTGGTGCTCGGTGAGCGCCGCGAGCAGGCTCTCCCCACATTCATGGCGAATAGCCGGCAACTGCCCGATCGCAAAAGGATCGAGAACGTAGCGGATCCGCCACCTGGCCATAGCAAATAGAAACACAAAGATACACATAAGAAGGAGCGGCTTTACAAATCGGAGATTGCTTGAGATTATGACGGCGCGCCGACGCGTTACCTGAGGTGATCAAATGCCACCAATTTCCGAGCGTGTGCGCCGTCGTATTCGAATCGGGGCCGTGGTCACGTTCGCATCACTCCTCAGCGTCCCTCTCACCATGGCCTTTGCGAACGGTCAAAACCGTGTGACGGGTGTCGGTACTGTGCTCGTGCCCAGGGGCGAGGTCCGGGTCATCGATCCACCCAATGTGGATCGCTTGGTGTCGCTGGACGCACCGAACCGTCCGGGCATCGAGGTCACCGCCTCGAATGGCGCGATCTTGGTTGCCGTCGCTGCCTCGACCCCGATGCCGCGCACCACCGTGGTCGCCTTCGGCACGGCCTGCCTCGACGGAGACTGCGCGGTGCCCTACAAGCTTCACCTAACAGTGTTGGTCGGCGAGGCTGGCATCGATCCGACCAACTCCGTGGACCACATCGCTGTGCCGTCTCCCGACCGTCTGGCCGCCGGGCGCGCCACGGGGTTTGGAGAGGTCGAACTTCCCGACGAAGTGCTTGTCACCATCAGCGCGAATCAGGACGCCCAGGAGGTGGCCGAGGCGGTCGCGGACGCTGAGGGCGCCACCATCGTGGGCGGATTGGCAGATCTGGGACTCTTTCAGCTCCGTTGGTCGGACCCGGTCGACCTTGATACCGTCCTCGCGCGAATGAGCCAGCATCCCGGCGTCGCGGACGTGAGCCCATCGAGCTGGGGTGGGATAGGCACCACCTCAACTGACCCGCCCGGCGACTGGGACGACGACGGCGCCGGTGGAACCTGGCCGTGGGACCTGATCCACGCCCGGGACGCTTGGGACATGGTCACCGGATCAACGACAACCGTTGGCGTCGTCGACTATGGCGTCTTCGGGTCGCACGCTGATCTTGTTGTCGAATATGACGGACGTGCCTACTCTCGCCACGGCACTCATGTCGCGGGAATTGCGTGCGCCGCTGCAAACGGACAGGGCATCGTCGGCGTGGCGTGGGGCTGTCCGGTGCTGGACGGCGCAATCCCCGACTACAGTGCCACCGACTCCTGGTTGGCTGTGATCGCCGCGGCCCGAGACCTGTCCCAGCGTGGCGCCAAGGTCATCAACGTTTCGCTCGGGAAGAACTTCCACCGCGAATCTGACCGCCTCTACCGGTGCGCGAGTGAATCGGAGGCGGCGTCCGCTGCGGCCGACCAACTGGACCGGTGGGGCGAGCCATTCCGCCGGCTGTTCGATAGCGAGTACGGTCGGGGCGTCGTGTGGACGCTCTCAGCGGGTAACAACTGTGTTGCGGGCGCCCAATCGGCCATGCAGCAGGTTGCTGCGGAATTCGATAACGTGCTCGTCGTCAGTGCCGTCAACAGTGACGGAACCTTGGCGAGCTTCTCCAACTGGGGACCTGAGACGGTCGCAGCCCCAGGCGGGGTACTGGTCGCGCCTGAGGGCAACGGGACCACCGGGGTCTGGAGCACCTCTATCGAATCCTGCGCAGGCGTGTTTACCTGCGACAGTTGGGAGCAGATGGCCGGAACATCGCAAGCATCGGCCGTTGTCGCCGGGCTCGCCGCCTTGATCATCGAGGCCCATCCCGAGAAGACCGCACGCGAGGTCGCGCAGTGCATCCGCGATTCGGTCGGCCCTCCGGTCACGGTGCGTAGCACCTACCCTGCGGACAGGTCGAACGACGGGCGCGGACCGTACGTCTTCCCGGCCGCCGGGGAGATCCTGGCCGCTGGCGTGGTCAACGCGCCAGCGGCGGTCTCGTGCGCTCCAGCCCCGTCCAGCTTCGTCGTCTCCACCCCGCAGTTGGACGTCGTCGAAGGCGTGGCATTCGACTCATCCGGTGCTATCTACACGGCCGGTTACACAGCCGGGCAGATGTCGGGAGCACCCCACTTCGGGGCCAACGACCTGTTCGTACAGAAGCACCGTGGGTCGGGCGGCGTGCACTGGGTTTCGCAGTTCGGAACTACCGCCTCTGAAGGCAACACCGCACTGGACGTCGATGCCGACAGTGTCTTCTTCGCCGGTACCATCCGAAACGCATTCCCAGCCGACCGCACATACGGCACGACCGGTCTCGGCCCGGACTGGCTGCTGCGCCGCTACACGACGTCCGGACAGATCGTCTGGACCGTACGCTTCGACCTGACCACACCAGGCACTTCCTGGCGGCCCCTGTCGATCGACGCTAATGCGGACGGAGTGAGCGTGCTCACCACGTCGGCCGGAGCGTTCGATGGGCAGGCTACCTCGAATGCCAACGATAGTGACTGCTGGCTGTGGGACTTCACGCTCGACGGCGAGCTCAACTGGGTGACGCGCCTGGGCTCCAACCGCGATGAGTTTTGCCATGACGTCGCCCGCGACACGGAAGGATCGGCTTTCGTCGCCCTGGACTCTGCGGGCGTGATTCCGGCGCCGGGGGAACGGTCGTCGCCAAACAGCAACAATGTGGCGGCGCTGGCGAAGGTGAATGCGGCGGGCGTGGTCGAATGGGTCCGCAGGATCGGCGAGGCAGCAGGAACGTCACATGCCTACTCCGTGGCCGTCGCCCCCGATGGCAGAGTGTTGGTCGCTGGTGGCGCCCTGGGACCGATCAACGGTGCGACCATCCGCAAAGGATTGGGTGACGCCTACGTCCAGTGGTACACAGCCACAGGTGATCTCGTCGGCGCCGCGCGGTATGGCCGCGGTGGCGTTTCGGCCGGTATCAACTCGGTAGCCGAGGCGATTGCCGCCGTTGACGGCCACGCGGTGCTTGCGGTTCGTTCCTCGTGGTTCGACAACGACCTGAACAGATCGGTCAGCTCACTGACGGCTGTGGCGCTCACCCCGACTGACGAGCAGTTGTGGGTCCACGAGATCGCTGGATGCACCGTCTGCGCCCCGTACTCGTCATCGCTGGCGGCCGGGCCGGGCGGCGTCATCGCGGTTGTGCATGTGGCTAGTTCTGACACGGACCTCGCCGATGGGATTGTCACCCTGCTCACCGACCCGAGCACCTGACTGTCGCCCACACCGGGATAAGCCGCTGGTAGCCGCCTCGGCCTCGGCGCGGAGGACCGTCGGGTTACGGTCTGCAGGTCCCTGAGGCAGCAGTGCTGGACCGGCCGGACGCGTCGTGACGCCTTGCCCAGCGGGTGTCCGGCCACACAGCCGGCCGTCGTCGTGCCTGGGTCGACGCTGAAGGCGGGCCCGGGTTCAGCGGCCGGCGAACGTGGGCCGTTGCTTGGCCAGGAAGGCGGTGACGGCGCCTTGGTGGTCGGCGGTCGCGCCGCACCGCGCCTGGGCCTGCGCCTCGTCGTCAAGGGTGTCGCTGAGCGCGCGCTGCGCGGCGGCGGCGATGAGGCGCTTCGACTCGGCGTAGGCGACGGTCGGGCCGGCCGCCAGTCGCTGCGCCAGCTCGAGGGCGGTGCTGGCGACGGACTCGGGCTCGACCACCTGGCCGCCGAGGCCCCAGGCGACGGCCTCGTCGGGCGTGAACCGGGTCCCGAGCAGCACCAGCTCCTTCGCGCGCGCTTCGCCGACCGACCGGGCGAGCGTGGCTGACAGCCCCGAGTCGCAGGTCAATCCGATGCCGGTGAACGCGGTGGCCAGCACCGCCGTGGCCGACCACACCTTGAGGTCGCAGGCGAGGGCGAAGCCGAGCCCGGCCCCGACGCAGGTGCCG
>JADGGF010000020.1 GCA_019690055.1 Micromonosporaceae bacterium | reverse complement strand
GAGGTTCAGCGGCTTGGCGGTGACCATGAACTCGTAGACGCCGTCGGCGGCGCAGTCGTCGGCCAGCTCGTGCAGCGCCCACATCTCGCCCAGGGCGAATCCCAGCAACGCGATCAGGGGCCGGTGGATGCTGCCGTTGTGGTCGACCCCCTTCGTGGGCACCTCCTGACCGGGCAGCTCCCACACGTTGCCCGGCAGGTTGGGCGCGGCCTCCACGCCGAGGTTGTCCGCCGCGACCAGGGCGAAGTGGTGGTCCCACAGCCAGGCCACCATGTCCCGGCTCTGGATCAGACCCGGGAACTTGATGTCGTTCTTGAACTCCCGCCGCGCCTGCAGGTCCATGTGCAGGCGGCAGTACTCGGCCCATCCGGTCCGGATCAGCAGGATGTCACCGTCCATGAAGGACACACCCTGCGCCGCCGCGGTCGCCTCCAGGTCCTCCACCGTGATGTACGTGGCCGTGGTCTGATCGATCGGGCGGCCCACCGAGGCCAGGTAGCGCTCCACGTCGAGCAGCACGCCGCGCCCCACGATCCCGGCGTCGGCCCAGTGCTGGATGCCCAGGGTCGGCGTGTGCGGCGCGAACTCATCGGCCCGGTGCCCGCCGTAGAAGCCCAGCCCCGGGTAGCCGATGTGCCGCAGACCGTCGATCTGGGAGGTGGCCTGCAGGTAGAACGAGTCGAGCCAGTCGTCGAAGTGCAGCGGGTTGTTCGAGAACAGCGAGTGCTGGTACGGCGACCGCGTCCCCGACGGGAAGGGTTCGAAGGCGTCCAGGGCGTAGTCCAGATTGAACGTCTTCCCGGTGCGGACCAGCGAGGCCGCGTGGCGACGCACCTGCGGCGTCAGGAAGTTGATGGTCCCCAGCTCGTCACCCTCGCCGAAGACCGACCAGGCGCAACCGGGTGGGTACGCGGCCTCAAGTTCGGCGAAGGTGGGCCACCGGCGGCGGGCCGGTGCCGGCCCCGCCCCGGTGCGGGCCACCGCCGGCGTCCGACCGGTCGCCCGCGCGCTACCACGAGACCGCGACGTACTTTGTTTCGAGGAACTCTTCGATGCCATGGTGTGCGCCCTCCCGACCGAGTCCACTCTGCTTCACGCCGCCGAACGGGGCCGCCGGGTCGGAGAGCAGGCCGCGGTTGATCGCGACCATGCCCGCCTCGACCCGCTCCGCGATGGCCAGGCCGGCCCGCAGGTCGCCGGTGTAGACGTAGGCGGCCAGACCGTACGGCGTGTCATTGGCGGCCGCCACCACCTGATCCACGTCGGTGAACGGGGCGACCGCGGCCACCGGGCCGAAGATCTCGGTACGGAACAGCTCGCTGTCCTCGGGCACCGCGTCGACGACGGTCGGCTCGATGAAGTACCCGGGCCGGTCCACGGCGTGGCCACCGGTGACCACGCGCGCCCCACGCCGCACCGCGTCGTCGATCAGGCCCAGGATCCGGTCCCGCGCGGCGGCCGAGATGACCGGGCCGCACGTGGCGTCGCTGACCCGACTGTCGCCGACCACGAGATCGCCCATGCGCCGGGCGAGCTCGGCCACCACGCGCTGGTGGACGTCGGCGTGGACGTACACGCGGTTCGCGGCCGTGCAGGCCTGCCCACCGTTGCGCATCTTGGCCACCATCAACCCGTCGATGGCCGCCGGGATGTCCGCGTCGGGCAGGATGATGAACGGCGCGTTCCCGCCCAGCTCCATCGAGCAGCTGACGATCTGGTCGGCCGCCTGCACGAGCAGCGCCCGACCGACGGCGGTGGAGCCGGTGAAGGAGAGCTTGCGCACCCGGGGGTCGTGCAGCATCTCCCGCACGATCACCGGGTTCTCGGATGAGGTAATGACGTTGACGACACCCGGTGGCACGCCCGCCTCCGCTAGGAGCTCGGCGACGTAGTAGGCCGTCAGCGGCGTCAGCTCGGAGGGCTTGAGCACGGTCGTGCAGCCGGCCGCGAGCGCCGGGGCGAGCTTGCGGGTCGCCATCGCGGCCGGGAAGTTCCACGGGGTGATGAGAAGCGATACACCGATGGGCTGGGACCAGACGAGGATCTGGTTGGCCCCGCTCGGTGCCCGTCGCAGGTCACCCCCGATGCGGACCGCCTCCTCGCTGAACCAGCGGAAGAACTCGGCCGCGTAGTCGACCTCGCCCCGCGCGTCGGTGAGCGTCTTGCCGTTCTCACTCGCCATCAGCTCGGCCAGCGTCTCCTTGTTGCGCATCAGGACGACGAAGCACTCACGCAGGATCTCGGCCCGCTCCCGAGGGCTCGTCGCCGACCAGGCGGGCAGCGCGTCCGCGGCGGCGTCGACCGCGCGGATGGCGTCGGCGACCCCGGCGTCCGCCACGGCGCCGAGACGGCCACCGGTGGACGGGTCGTCCACCTCAATCGCTGGTCGGCCGCTCGCGGCCGGGACCCGGGCGCCCTTGATGTACAGGTACGGGCGCTCCAGCAGCTCCGTCGCCAGACTCACAACTCTCCTCCACTGTGGAGTTTGGTCAGGTCACCGAGGAAGGCCGCCTGCGTGATCGCCCGGGCGGCGTTCTCGTCGATCGGCCGGGGGTTGTTCTCCAGCAGCCGGGTCACGCGCAGGCTGCTGGACGCCACCCAGTCGATCTGGTCCTCGCGCAGACCCAGGTCGGCCAGCGTGGGCCGGATGCCCACGTCGAGCATCAGCGTCCGCACCGCCGTCACCGCCGACCACGCGCGCTCCGCCACGGTGGACGCTTCGTCGCCGGCCCCGAACAGCGCGGCGACGGTGGCGAGCTCGACGGGCCGGACGGGTGCGTTGTACGCCATGATGAACGGCAGGAGCAGTCCCACCCCCTCGCCGTGCGAGGTGTGGGTCACCGCACCGATCGGGTACTGGATGGCGTGGGCACCCGCGGTGCCGGCCGTACCGAAGGCCAGTCCACCGTAGAGAGCCGCCAGCTGCATGTCCCGCCGCGACACCTCGTCCGGTGTGGACGATGCCGCGCGGCGCAGGCTGCGGGCGATGAGCTCGATGCCGGCCAGGGCGTACATGTCGGTCAGCAGCGTCTTGCCGACGAAGACCCGCCTGGTCGGCAGCCCGGCCGGGTCGTCCCGGCGGATGGCCGTGAACGCTTCGATGCAGTGCGCGAGCGCGTCGGCCCCGGCATGCGCGGTCAACGTGGGTGGGCACCCGTAGGAGAGGGTCGGGTCGACCACCGCGACGGTCGGGATGAGGTACGGGCTGGAGAGGCCGACCTTGAGCACCTGCTCGGGGTCGGTGACCACGGCGACCGGCGTGACCTCGGAGCCGGTGCCCGCGGTCGTCGGCACGGCCACCACGGGAACCGTGGGACCGGGCACCTTCAACTCGCCGTAGTAGTCCCGCAGCGACCCGCCGTGGGCGAGCAGCACGGCCAACGCCTTGGCGAAGTCCATCGAGCTTCCGCCCCCGAGGCCCACGACGACCTCCGGGTCGAAGGCGCGCAGGCTCGCCACGCTCGACTCGATGGACGGCACCGGCAGCTCGGCCTCGACCCCGGTGTAGACCCGCACGGTGGCGCCCGCCCGGGTCATCGCGTCTACCAGGGACCGGCAGGCCGGGTCGTCGCCCATCCGCTGGTCGGTGCAGACGAGCACACGGGTGCCCAGACCCGCGACGATGTCTCCCAATCCGGCCGAGCAGCCCTCACCGAAGACGATCTGCCCGGGGGCGCGCAACAGGCCGAAGGACGGCCCGCCCGGCGCGCTCGACCGGTCCGGCTGAACGTGAGTCGTCATGTCAGGCGGCCACGATCCGTTGGGCGTCCGGGTGCCACCAGGCGACGACCTCGTCACCCAGGGCGTAGTTCTTGTCCGCGGCCGGGATCCGCGCCCGCCCGGTGATGCCCTCCTGCCCGACGGCCAGCAGCAGCGTCCGGTAGGCACCCATGTACTCGATGTCGCGCACCCGCGCCCGGACCGAGTTCGCCCCGCTGGGCACCTGCGCCCGGTCCCGGACGATGCCCACCGACTCCGGCCGCACGACCAGCGCGGTCGGCCCACCCGATCGGGCCCGCTGCGCGACCGTGCCCGAGTCGACGGCCCACCGCTCGTCCTCCCATGTCACCGGCCCGGTCACCGGCTGGTCGCCTAGCGCGAAGACCGTGGAGTCGCCCAGGAACCGGGCGGTGAAGAGTGTCTCCGGCTCGGCGTAGAGGTTCTCGGGCGAGCCGACCTGCTCGATACGACCGTCGTGGAACAGGGCGATGCGGTCGGAGAGGTTCATCGCCTCCTCCTGGTCGTGGGTCACGAAGACGAGCGTCGTGCCGACCTCCCGGTGGATGCGCCGGATCTCCAGCTGCAGGGCCGCCCGCAGATTGCGGTCCAGGGCGCCCAGGGGCTCGTCGAGCAGCAGGGCGCGCGGGTTGAAGACGATGGCCCGGGCCAGGGCCACGCGCTGCTGCTGTCCGCCCGAGAGTTGCGAGGGATAATGCTTGTCGCGGCCCTGGAGCTGGACCAGCTCGAGCACCTCGGCCACCCGGCGTTCGATCTCCGGCTTGGGCACCCGCCGCTCCCGCAGCGGGTAGGCGATGTTGCCGGCGACCGTCATGTGCGGGAAGAGCGCGTAGTTCTGGAACACCATGCCCAGGTTGCGCTTGTGGGCCGGCAGCGTGCTCACGTCCTGCGAGTCCAGCCGGATCGTGCCGGATGTCAGCGACTCGAATCCGGCGATGAGGTTGAGGGTGGTGGTCTTGCCCGAGCCGCTCGGGCCCAGGAAGGTCATGAACTCCCCGGGCTCGATGGTCAGCGTGACGTTGTCCACCGCCGGGTGCGCCAGGCCGAAGTCCTTGGTGATGGACTCGAGCCGGATCTGGGCTCCCTTGCCGGTCGGCTCGCCGGCGGGGCCGGTCGAGCTGCTCCTGCTGATCCCGATGGTCACCGCGTTCTCCTAACGACACTCCGGCGGTTGTTCGCCGAGCCGGGCCGGGACGTCCGTCGTGAGTTGACCAACAGCGCCACGAGGAAGATGAGGCTGACGGTCACGACGATGAGGCTGGACGACGCCGCGATCGTGGGGTCGATCTCCACGACGACGCTGTTGTACATCTGCACGGGTAGGGTCTGGAACCTCGGCGACCGGATGAACAGCGCGATCACCACCTCGTCGAACGAGGTGACGAAGGCCAGCACGGCGCCGGTGGCAACGCCCCGACTGATCAGGGGCAGGGTCACCGTGAGGAACGACCGCCACGGCGAGGCCCCCAGCGAGGCCGAGGCGCGCAGGTACGTGGGGTCGAAGGTGCCCAGGGCGCTGGTCACCGTGGCGAGCACGAACGGCGTCGCGAGCGCGGCGTGGGCCAGCACGTAGCCGGCCAGTGTGCCGACGAGATGCCAGCGCAGGAACGAGATGTACACCGCGGTCGCGATGACGATCGACGGGACCAGGATCGGGAACATCAGGGCCGACTGCATGAATCGGGCCGAGCGTCTCCCCCGCAACTGGTGCAGGCCCAGGGCGGCCGACGTACCCACGATCGTCGCGATGCTGGCCGCGCAGGCGGCCACGATGAACGAGTTGCGCAGCGAGTCGAGCCAGCGGTCGTTGGTGAAGAAGTTGCGGTAGAGCCACAGCGAGTGACCCCGGGGCGGGAAGACGAACGTGGTGGCCTCGCTGAAGCTCATCGGGATCACGATGAGCGTAGGCAGCACGAGGTAGAGCGCCACGAACGTGCCGACGACGGTCAGCCACACCGGCGTCGGGTCGGCCGAGCGGCGGTTCCGCCACCGGGCCAGCAGGGACGGCTTCGCCGGGGCCGGGACTTCGATCGAAGGTTCTACTAGTGTCGTCATCGGCGGGTCCCTGTCTGTCCGGCCACAGCGCCGATCGTGGCCATCGATCCACCCATCCGGTTGGCCCACCAGACCAGGACCAGCGTCACGACCAGCACGAGCGTGCCCAGGGCTCCGGCCCCGGCGAAGTCGAGCAGCTGGGTCGTGCGCTGGCCCAACAGCTGGGCGATCAGCGACTCGCGGGGCGAGCCGATGAGGGCCGGCGTGACGTAGAAGCCACAGGCCAGCGTGAAGGTGAGGATGCACCCGGCCACCACGCCGCCGCGGGAGAGCGGGAAGTACACCTTCCAGAACGCCACCAGCGGCGGCGAGCCGAGGCTGCGGGCCGCCAGCAGCAGCCTGCGGTCGATACCGCCGAGCGCGCTGAACAGGGGCAGCACCATGAACGGCAGCAGCACCTGGCTCATGGCCAGGGTCACGCCCTGGGCCGTGCCGTAGAGCACCACGTCGTCGAACCCGAACAGGGCGATGAACCGCTGCACCAGGCCGTTGTCGTAGAGCAGGATGAGCCAACCGAAGTTGCGGGCCAGCGCCGACGTCCAGAAGGGCATCAGCACCATGACGACCAGGACGCTGCGCCAGAGCGGGCCGACCCGCGTCATGAGGTACGCGTACGGGTAGCCGAGCAGAAGCGTCACGATCGTCACGACCGCGGCGGCCTGACCCGTCCGGGCCAGCACCTTGAGCGTCACCCCGTCGGTGAACAGGGCGCTGTAGTGTTCGAGAGTCCAGTCGCCGGATCCGATACTGCGCCAGAAGCTCTGCCACAGCGGGACGCCGAGGATCCCGCCCAGCAGGGCGACTGCTGGGATGAGCAGCAGCCACCCCGGATGGGGCAGCCACCGCGGTCGTGACGTCATCATGAGGCTCGCCTTCGCTCGGTGGTGGCTCTAGACGTTAAGCCACCGGTTGAACTCATCCGAGATCTGATTCCAGTTCTGGCCCCACCAGATCGGGTCAACCGCGACACTTCGCCCGGTGTTGGCCGGCCCGAACGCGTTGATCTTCTCGCCGTTCTCCGTCAGCCTCGGCTGGGAGAGCAGGTTGGACGGGGCGACGCCGGACAGCTCGGCCATCTTCGCCTGCTGCTCGGGCAGGAGCAGGAAGGCCATGAACTTCTCGGCCTCGGCCTGGTTCGGCGCGCCGAGCGGAATGGCCATGCCGTTGATGCTCGTCATCGTGACGTCCCAGACCGGCTCTAGCGGCGTACCCGCGTCCAGGGCGGCCTGGTAGCGGGCCTGAACCATCAACTGCATGTCGACCTGCTCCGAGGTGACCAGCTGCAGCAGCGCGCCGACGTTGGCCGCCCACGTGGTGTGCTCCCGGATGGAGTCCCACTTGGCCAGCGCCCGCGGGACGTCGATCGGGTAGACGTCCTCGGGGTCGACGCCGTCGGCGATGAGCGCCCACTCGAGGATGCCGTCCTGCAGGGCCGGGACGACGCCCCGCTTGCCCGGGAACTTCTCCACGTCGAAGAAGTCCTGGATCGTCTTGGGCGCGGTGGCCGGGTCCGGCCACTTCTTCGCGTTGTAGCCGAAGATCAGCGAGTACCGGAAGTCAGCGATGAAGCACTCGCCGTGCAGGTTGGGCGGGAACTGGCTCGCGTCGTACTGTACGTTGAGCTTCGCGTAGATCGTGCCGCAGTTCTGGCTGGCCAGCCAGGGGGCGGTCGAGACGAGGTCCCAGGTCACCGCGTTGTTCTCGACCTGCGCCTTGACCTGAGCCGGGTCGGGCGGTGACGTGTTGATGAACGTGATGTTCGGGTTGAGGGCGGTGTACGGTTCCTGCCAGGACTTGATCATCGCATCCTGACCGGTGCCGCCGTACGAGACGTACGTCAGCTCGACCTTGCCGTCCCCGTTGCCGGTGCCATCGGAGCCGCACGCCGCCGCCCCGAGGGCCACCGTGGCGAGCGCGGTCGCGGCCGCCGCCAGCCGCGCCACTCGCCGTGGCATCGCACCCATATACATTTATGTCACCTCCTGCCGGCCCGACCGGCCGGCAACGTCACGGGCTACAGGGAGTGATGCCCCTTCCTCGGAGCGGGCCGCGTTCCCGGGACGGCGCCAATGAGCTGGCTCAGCTTGTCCGCGGCCTCTCGCAGCAGACCAACCGCTTCGGCGGATCGCTCGGAGTTCGGGAGCATCTGGGTTGTGCCAAGCAGCGCCATGGCCGCCTGGATGTCACGACTGCCGAAGATCGGCGCCGCGACGGCGGCATGGCCGAGATGAGAGGGATCTGCCCACGCGAGCCGGTCCCGGCGAACCTTCGCCAGCTCGGCCCGCTCCTTGATGGCCTCCGCCTCGTCCAAACGGGACAGATGACGAGCAACGACGGAGGGATCGGACTGAAACGCGTACAGCACGCGGGCCTGCGCGGACTGAACATCGAGGACTGTTCCCAGCCGGACGGTCAGCACGATCGGGCCGACGGCTGCCTCCTCCACCAGCGTCACGACCGGGCCCGAGTGGCCGAGCAGGCTCAGCACCACGGTGAGCCCCGTACGGTCGGAGAGCTGGCGCATGATCGGCGGGGCCAGGGTCAACACGTCCCGCCGACCGAACACGAACGCCGCGAGCTGGTCCAACAACGGACCAGGACCGCGGTTCTTGCTGAGGAACCCGCAACTCTGCAACGACGCCAGGTACCTGTGAGCCGTCGTCCGGTTCAGGCCGAGGCGCTCCGAGACGATCGCCACCGAGAGGTGCTGGGTGTCCTGATTGAACAGCGCCAGGATCTCGGCGGCCCGGTCGATCGACTGGATCGACCCACGGTCCCCGTCCGCCGCGCCCCGTCCCGCGTCAGAGCGGTTCGCCGCGCCGTCCAGGGCAGCTGCGTCGGCTGACTCGGCCGCGTCAGCGTCCATGCTCGCCCTCCTGTGGGTGCGCCCAACGGCCTCGGGTCCGCCGCCCCTGTGTTCACTTTGTGACCACAGCGTGCGGCATGCGGACCATAGCTGGTTAAGCGAGCGTTACGCAATGGTTCTGACAGCGGATTCTTTCCCAAGTCCGGCTAGGGACGAGGCATGGACAGACCCCGGGTGCGTCCGTATTCTGAACGCGCCGTTCATGTTGCGAACAGGAGAAGCTGATGCCCGTCGCCGAACCGGCCCCGCCGGCCTCACCATCACTGTTGAAAATCATCAATGGCGCGGTTGACCTGCACTGCCACTCCGGCCCGAGCCCGTTCCCGCGGCGGATCAATCACGTCGAGGCGTCGTACGACGCCGCCCGGGTCGGTCTGCGCGCAATCCTGGTCAAATCGCACCACCACAACACCGTGATGGATCTGCTCGCCATGGCCGGTCCGCTCGCCGACGCGCCGACTCCGGTCTACGGCGGGGTGGCGCTCAACTCCGAGGTCGGCGGCATCAACCCGTCGGCGGTGGCGATGAGCCTGCGCATGGGTGGGCGGTGCGTGTGGGCGCCGACGGTCTCGGCCCGCCAGCACATCGACCACCACAGCCAGGCGCACGGCTTCCCGACCTCCGGCCTCGACCTGCTCGAGGAGGAGGTGTCGATCTTCGACGCCTCGGGCGACGTGTCGGCGGCGACGGTCACCGTGACCGAGGTGATCGCCGAGGCCGACGCGCTGCTGACCGGGGGGCACCTCGACGTCACCTCGCAGAAGGCGCTGTTCACGGTGGCGGCCCAGAAGGGGGTCCGCCGGCTGCTCGTGCAGCACCCCGACTTCATCGTCGGCGCGTCGGAGTCCGATGTGGAGGATCTGCTGCGGCTGGGCGCCTTCGTGGAGCACGAGATCGCCATGTACCACCCCGACGTGGCCCAGCCCGGTTGGCCGATCGAGCAACTGGTGAACTGGATCCGGCTGATCGGGCCGGAACGGACCACCATCGGCTCGGACCTGGGCCAGAAGGGCAACCCTCTGCCGGCCGACGGCTACCTGTGGATCGTGCAGGCGCTGCTCGACCACGGCATCGAGGAGAGGCACATCCGTCGCATGATCGCCGGCAACCCGGCGTTCCTGCTCGGACTGGAGGAGCGTCCGTCGTGATCACCGCACCGAAGGTCATCATCAGCACCGCCGTCACCGGCTCCGTGCACGTACCGTCGCAGAGCGACTACCTTCCTCTGACGCCCGAACAGATCGTCGAATCCGCCGTCGAGGCGGCCGAAGCGGGATCGGCCATCATCCACCTGCACGCCCGGCACCCCGCCGACGGCCGGCCCGCCTTCGAGCCGGAGGTGTTCGAGCAGATCATCCCGCCGATCATGGATCGCTGCGACGCGGTCATCAACATCACCACGGGCGGGTCCTCGGCGATGACCATCGAGCAGCGCCTCGCCGCCGCCCTCCGGTTCAGCCCCGAGCTTGCCTCACTGAACATGGGATCGATGAACTTCGTCTACTCCGGGATCGCTGACAAGATCACGAACTGGAAGTACGACTGGGAGAAGCCGTACGTGCTGAACACGTACCGGCATCCATTCATCAACTCATTCGAGCAGATCGAGTACGCGCTGCGCGAGCTCGGCGAGAAGGGCGGCACCCGGTTCGAGTACGAGTGCTACGACATCGGGCACCTGTACAACCTCGCCTACTTCGTCGATCGCGGTCTGGTCAAGCCGCCCCTGTTCATCCAGGGTGTCTTCGGCATCCTCGGTGGGATCGGCGCCGACCACGCCAACCTCACCCACATGATCGCGATCGCCGACAAGCTCTTCGGCGGTGAGTACCACTTCTCCGCCTTCGCCGCCGGGCGTCACCAGATGCAGTTCGCCACCCACAGCGCCTGGCTCGGCGGGCACGTGCGGGTCGGGCTCGAGGACAGCCTCTACATCGGCAAGGGCGAGCTGGCCACGAGCAACGCCCAGCAGGTCCGCAAGATCCGATCCATTGTGGAGGATCTCGGCCGGACGATCGCCACCCCCGACGACGCCCGGGCCATGCTCGGCCTCAAGGGCGCCGACAAGGTCAAGCGCTGAGTTCAGCACCATTTGTGAACGAAGCTCCACTGAGGACGGAAACGATGACCTACGCCAAGGACGACATCCGGTCGCAACTGGCGACCGTACCGGAATTCACCATCCCGGTTCACCGGGTCGATCCGACCACGCCGATCCGGCCCGCCCAGTACCTCGCTCTCTACGACACCGAGCCCACGACGGTCAGCCCGGCCGGGTCGAAGACTTGGCTGGTACGGGGCCAGCACCTCGTCTTCGCCTGGACCGAGGCCGTGGCCGGGGACCGGTTCACCCGCACCGGCCATCCGGACGAGTACGCCGTGCTCATGTACTCCGGCAGCGCACCGGTCCGGGTCAGCGCCGGCGGCGCGGAGCAGGAGGTCGGCGAGGAGGCATTCATCGTGATACCGCCCGGCGACAGCGTCGTCGAGGCGCTGGCCGACGGTCCGGTCATCCGGGTCTTCTCCACCGTGGCCGGCGACCTGGCGCAGGCGTGCGCGAACGCGGCCGCCTACGCCGAGCCCGACCCCCGCTGCGCGCCGCTGGTCCCGTGGCCCGACCCGGTGGGGGGGTTCCGGCTGCGGGTGTACCGCCTGGCCGACCACCCCATCGAGGAGGGGCGGTTCGGGCGCATCTTCCGCACCACCAACATGATGATCAACTTTCTGGCGGAGGAGCCTCAGCCGCGCAACCCGCTCAAGCTCTCCCCCCACGTGCACGAGGACTTCGAGCAGCTCTCGGTCGCGGTCAAGGGTGAGTTCATCCACCACATCCAGTACCCCTGGGGACCGGACTCGACCCAGTGGCGCGCCGAGGACCACGGCCGTCTGGGTTCACCGTCGGTCTGCGTCATCCCCCCGCCGACCGTGCACACGACGCAGGGCGTCGGCGCCCACCAGCAGCTGATCGACATGTTCTCGCCGCCGCGCTACGACTTCTCGCTCAAGCCCAACTGGGTGCGCAACGCCGACGAATACCCGATGCCGTCATGACCACCGAGATCCCGACCCAGCCGGCCCGCCGTCGCAGCCTCTTCCGCGCCGCACTGGCCCGCCCCGACGGCCCGGCGCTCGGCACCTGGGTGAAGCTGCCGGCCATGGAGAGCGTCGAACTCATCGCCCTGGCCGGGTTCGACTTCGTGGTCATCGACCTCGAACACTCCCCGATGAACCTGGAGACCGCCTACCGGCTGATCGGCACGGCCAACCATCTCGGCGTCGCGTCGATCGTGCGGATCCCGACGCTGGAGGCGGGCATCGTGCAGCGCATCCTCGACGCCGGCGCGGAAGGGGTCATGCTCCCCCACGTGGACAGCGTCGAGGAGGCGGTGGCGGCCGTCCGGGCGGTGCGCTTCCCCCCGCTGGGCACCCGCGGCGTCGGGGCCACCAGTCGGGCCGGCGCCTGGGGGGCTATCGACCGCGCGGAGTACCTGCGCTACGGCCAGGAGGAGGTCGTGCTGATCGCGCAGATCGAGAGCGCGGCCGCCGCCACGGCGGCGGGCGCGATCGCCGCCGTGGACGGGGTGGACGCCCTGCTCATCGGGGCCGCCGATCTGTCCACATCGGAACAAACGACCGAGGACGACCCGCGCATCGTCGCGCTCATCGCCGAAGCGATCAAGGCCTGCGTCGCGGCCGGCAAGCCGATCGGCAACGCGGGCGGCGCCAGCGCGGCCTCGGTCCAGGCGGCGGTAGACGCCGGCTACACCTTCACGTTGATGAGCAACGACGCCAGCCTGCTGGGGGCGGCGGCGCGGGCCGCGGTGGCGGCGGGACGATCGGTACGGTACCCGCGATGACCGGTGCCCACCCCGGATCGGCTCCGCCGGACACGACCCCCCGCGCCCGCGGCGGAGCGCCGGCCGCCACCGAGCCGCCGGCCGCAAACGAGCTGCCGGCCGTCAACGAGCCGCCGACCGGTGCGATCACGGCGACCATCCAGCTGCGCTGGGCCGACACCGACCAGTATGGACACGTCAACAACGTGACCTGGCTGCGCTACGTCGAGGAGGCCCGGGCGCGCACGTTCGGATTCTCCGACCAGCCCGAGGCGGCCAACCCGGCCCGACCGCCCGTGCTCTCGGTACTCGGCCCCGGGACGTTCACCATGACCGCGGCGGTGCGGTTGGAGTACATCGGCGAGCTGGCCTACCACGCGCAGTCGATCCTCGCCGACGTCTGGCTGTCCCGGATCGGGTCGAAGAGCATCGACATGGCCTTCCGGTTCACCGACGAGGCCCGCACCACCACCTACGTGCTGGCCCAGGTCACCCAGGTCGTCTGTGACATGGCTACGCGGCGCCCGCGGGCACTGACCGCGGCCGAGCGCGAGGCTCTGCAACCGTACTGCGGCAACCCCCTGACCTTCCGGTAGGAGGACGAGGTGACCGGACTGCTCGACGGCAAAGTCATCATCATCACGGGCGCGAGCCTGGGCATCGGAGCCGAGACGGCACGCCTGTTCGCCCGGGAGGGGGCGTCGCTCGTGCTGGGTGCCCGCCGGGCCGAACCGCTGGAGGCGCTCGCCGAGGAGCTGCGCGACAGTGGGGCGAAGGTCGCGGTGTCGCCCGGTGACGTCAGCGTCGCCGCCGACGTGCAGCGGCTCGTCGACACCGCGGTGGAGACGTTCGGCCAGCTCGACGGCGCGTTCAACAACGCCGGCATCAACCAGTACGGACGACTCGACGAAGTGTCCGAAGAGGACTTCGATCGCATCTTCCAGGTCAACGTCAAGGGTGTCTGGCTGTGTATGCGGGCGCAGGTCCGGGCCATGACGGCCACCGCCGGCGGTGGCTCGATCGTCAACAACAGCAGCGTGGGCGGCTACCGGGGCAGCAGCGGGCTGGCCGCCTACCAGGGCACCAAGCACGCCGTGATCGGCCTGTCCCGCACCGCCGCCCACGACTTCGGCCCACTCGGAGTCCGGGTCAACGTGGTGGCGCCGGGCGCAACCGCGACGGCCATGTTCGAGTCCATGCGCGAGACCATGCCGGACTTCGTGGCCCGCCGGATCGCCGCCATCCCGCTCGGGAAGGCGGCCGACCCGGCCGACGTCGGGGAGGCGGCGGCGTGGCTGCTCAGCGACCGGTCCCGTCACATCAACGGGGTCGTCCTCCCGGTCGACGGCGGCTTCAGCGCATAACCGGCGAGCGTCGGGAGGCCCGTCGTGACCCATCCTCCGCCGCGAGCGGTCGCCGCCGCGACCATACGGGCCCGCCTGCCCCTTGCCCGGCGGGTCGCGGTGCTCGACGACGACCCGACCGGGACGCAGACCGTCCGCGACGTACCGGTGCTCACCCGCTGGACGGTTGACGACGTCGCCTGGGCCCTGGCGCAGGACTCGGCGGGCTTCTTCGTGCTCACCAACACCCGCAGCCTGGACCCGGCCGACGCTGCGGCCCGCACCCGCGAGGTCGCGTCGGCCTGCCTGGCGGCGGCCGAGCGGGCGGGCGTCGAGATCGCTTTCGCCAGCCGGAGTGACTCGACGCTACGGGGTCATTTCCCGCTCGAGACCGACGTGCTGGCCGAGGTCTGCGCCGCCCACCACCAACCGATCGACGCCATTCTGCTCATTCCATCCTATGTGGACGCTGGTCGCGTCACGATCGATACGGTGCACTGGATCCGTACACCGACCGGCCGGGTCCCCGTCGGGCAGAGCGAGTTCGCCCGCGACGCGACGTTCGGCTACACGAGCTCCCACCTGGGCGACTGGGTGGCCGAGCGGACCGCGGGTCGCATCCGCCGGGAGGCGGTCCGCACCCTGACCCTGGGCGACATCCGCAGCGGCGATGACGAGTGTCTCGCCGAGCGCCTCGTCGACGCGGCCGGCCCGACCACGGGCGCGAACCGCCAACCCGTGGTGTGGGCGGTCGACGCCGAGTGCGACGACGACCTGCGAACGGTGGCGCTCGCCGTGCTGCGGGCAGAGTCCGCGGGGCGGCGGTTCCTCTACCGGGTGGGTCCCTCGTTCGTCCGGGCTCGCCTGGGTCAACAGGCCGCCCCTCCCCTCTCGCTGGCGCAGGTGCGGACAGTCTCCTCTGGACGGTTCCCCGATCCCACGGACACGTCGACGGTGGGCTCGACCGGGACGGCCGGGCTGGTGGTGGTCGGCTCCCACGTCGACCTGACCACGCGCCAACTCGACCGGTTGCGGCAGCGGGTCAGCGCCACCCACGTCGTGCTCGACGTGCCTCGCCTGCTCGGGATTGACCGCGACGAGCACATCGCCGACACCGCCGCAGCGGTGGCCCGCGGGTTGGCCGACGGCCTGGTCGTCCTGAGCACGAGCCGCGCCGTGGTGCGCGCCGACACCCCGGCCGCCGGGCTGGCCATCGCGCGCCGGGTGAGCGCCGCCGTGAGCCGTACGGTCCGCGCGGTCCTGGCCCACCGCCGGCCCGCGTTCCTGGTCGCGAAGGGCGGCATCACGTCGGCGGACCTGGCGACCGACGCGGTGGGCATCGACCGGGCGTGGGTGCGCGGCTGCCTGCTGCCGGGCATCGTGTCGCTGTGGGAGCCGGTCGGCCTGCCGGGCCCGGCCCTGCCGTACGTGGTGTTCGCGGGCAACGTCGGCGACGATGACGCGCTCGCCGACGTGGTCGACCGGCTGAGCCGCGCCGTCGCGACGCCGGGGGTCCGGTCATGAGCCCCACGGCGGGCGGCCCCGTCGCGGTGGTCGGACTCGGGGCGATGGGCCTGCCGATGGCGACCCGGCTCGCGGACACGTTCACCGTCAAGGGTTTCGACCCGGCTCCGGCGCGGCGGGAGCTGGCGTCGCGGGCCGGTATCGAGGTCTGTTCGACCCCGGCCGAGGCGGTCGCCGGCGCCCGGGCCATCGTGCTCGCCGTGCGGGACGCCGCCCAAACCGCAGCCGCACTGTTCGATGTGGACGGTGTGGTGACGGCCGCGGACCGCGGGTCACCGGTGCTGCTGACGGGGACCATCGGCGTCGCCGCGGCCCGCGACGTGGCGGCCCGGCTGTCCGAGGCCGGCCTCGTGGCGGTGGATGCGCCCGTCAGCGGCGGTCCGGGCCGGGCGGCCACGGGTGAGTTGCTCATCATGGTCGGCGCGCCGGCCGACGCCGTGCGGGCGGCCACGCCGGTGCTGGAGCGCCTCGCCGCCAGGCTCGTCGTCGTCGGCCCTCGGGTCGGTGACGGCCAACTCCTCAAGACCATCAACCAACTGCTCGCCGGTGTCCACATCGCGGCGGCCGCTGAGGCGGTCGCCCTGGCCCGGGCCGCCGGGCTCAGCCCCGCCGTGGTCGTCGAGACCCTTCCGGCCGGGGCGGCGGACTCGTTCATGCTGCGGGACCGGGGTCCCCGCATGGTCCACGCGGCCACGAGTCCCGAGGCCGTTCCGGTGCACTCGCGCACCGACATCTTCGTCAAGGATCTCGCCCTCGTCCTCGACCTCGCCGCGGGCGAGCGCGTACCCGCACCCGTCACCGCGGCGGCTCACCAGCTCTACCTGCTCGCCCAACGCCACGGGCTCGGTGCCCGCGATGACTCGAGCATCGTCGCCCTCCTCGTCCCCACGGCTGATTCGGAGGTACCACAGGCATGACCGCCCAGCCTGACCCCGCACCCGCGCCCCCGAGCCATTCGGTCACTGGCCTGTTCACCGCTCCCCGGCCGTTCCCGGCCGTACGCACGGCCATCGTCACCGGCGCCGCGACCGAGCGCGGCATCGGCCGGGCGGTCGCCGTGCGCCTGGCCCGGAAGGGCTGGCACCTTGGACTGATCGATGTGGACGGTCCGGCCGTGTCCGAGGCGGCGAAGAGCCTGGCCGACCGGTACGGGGTGCAGACACTCGGCGTGGCCGCCGACCTGACCGACGAACCGGCGGCCCGCGAGGCGGTCCGGACGATCGCGGCGAGCCTGCCTCAGATCGTCGCCCTCGCCAACGTCGCTGGCGTGACCTCCGCACTGCCGTACCTCGACCTCGCGACCGCCGCATGGCACCGGATCATCGACATCAATGTGCACGGCGTGCACTACGTGACCCAACCGGTCGCGAACATCATGGCCGCCAACCGGATCGGGCGCATCGTCACGATCTCGTCCGTGTCGGCCCAACGGGGCGGCGGCACCTTCGGCAAGACGCCCTACTCGGTCTCCAAGGCGGCGGTCATCGGGTTTACCCGGTCGCTGGCGCGAGAGCTCGGACCCTACGACGTCACGGTGAACGCGGTGGCGCCGGGGCCGATCGACACCGGCCTGATCGGTCCCATCGACGACGCTCGGGCGGTCGAGCTGACGCGCGAGCAGTTCCTGCGGCGCCTGGGGACGGCCGACGACGTCGCGGCGGCGGTGGAGTTCCTGCTCAGCGAGGACGCCGGCTTCATCACCGGGCAGACCCTCAACGTCAACGGCGGCTTGTACCTGCAGTGAGTCGGCCCGTCCGGAGTGGACGGACGCCGTTCCAGTTCACATACCGAACTCCAGCACCCGTTCCCGTGCATTACATGAACAGAGTTTGATGTGTGCTCTGTACCAGCGAAGACGGGAACTGTAGTCTCCTTATCACACGCTCGAAACAGTCTCACGCGGCGACGGGTCGCCACCGTCGCCTTCCGGTACCACTAACGATCCATTGTGGACACATTTTATGTCCACAGTAGATGCACTGCAGCCTGCGACAGGCTCTGAACACCCAACTCGGTCATCCCGGCCGGACTCCCGTCGAACAAGACGAAAGGAGGCAGCGGTCGTTTCGGCGACCACACGGGGCCCGGCGACGACGTGCCAAACCACGGAGTAACGCCACTAACGGCAACGAATAGGGGATGGAAGATGAAACGTCTGCGAGGGCCGGCGGCGGCGCTGGCCCTGATCAGCGGCGTCGGCGTCGGTCTGCTGGCGCTGCCGACCGGTGCGGGGGCGGAGACAACCGCCCCGGTGACGCTCAACTCGCTGGCCCGTGACGTGGCGCTGGTCGAGTCCGTGCGCGAGATCAAGGACCTCCAGCGCACCTACGCGCAACTGCACCAGTTCGGCCGCTTCGCCGACATGGCGGCGCTTTTCGCCGAGGACGGCGCCCTGGTGTGGGGCACCCAGGGCCTCAACGCCGACCCACCCGTGATCGGGCGTGAGGCGATCGAGGAATGGCTCATCCAGGATGCCGGGCTCATGGACGGCATCCGGCCCGGCTCGCTGCACACCGAGATCAACGACAACCCGGTCATCAGCCTCTCGGCCGACGGCCTGTCCGCCAAGGGCCGCTGGGGCGTCATGCGCTTCAAGGGCACCGGTCCGGTCGAGGACGGCACGCCGGTGGCCCGAATCGACGGTGGCATCTACGAAAACGAGTACGTCTTCCGCGACGGCCGCTGGCAGATCTCTCTGCTGCGCTACTACCCCCAGTACACCGGGGAGTTCACCACCGGCTGGCGCAGCATCAACGGCCAGTCGCTGCCCGTCGTGCCGCACCACTTCACCCCGACCAGCGCCGGCACACCCGTGATCTGGCCGACCGACGAGGCGCCGCCGACCACGGCGACCGTCGAGGAGTTGGCGACCCGGATCAACCGGCTGGCCGACGAGGACGCGGTCCGCAACCTCCAGCACACCTACGGCTACTACGTCGACCGTCGCATGTGGACGGATGTGGTGGAGCTCTTCGCGGACAACGGCACCTTCACGCTCGACAACGCGGGCACGGCCACCGGCCACGCCGAGATCCGGCAGGCCCACATCGACCGCGATGGCCCGGAGAACCTCGTTCAGGGCATCCTCAACGACCGTCCCCAGTGGGACACCATCGTCGAGGTGAGCCCCGACGGGCAGACGGCGGTCGCCCGCGGTATCGAGATCGGCCTGATCGGCGACGCCGACCCGGCGGTGCGGATGGGCCGGTGGGAGTTCAGCGTCTTCTACAACACCTTCGTCAAGGACGACGGCGTGTGGAAGATCAAGGACATGAAGATCACCCCGCTGGTCATCGCCAACCACGCCCCGGTCTCCGCCGGCGGATGGGCCAACGGGGGTATCGCTCCCCCGCCGACCGGCGTGCCGCCGTTCCTGGACGTGCGGGGCCGCAGCGCCCAGGCCGTGCCGGGCACGCCGGGCGACACCGACCTGGTCGACCTCAAGCGCCGGCTGGACCGCACGTACGGCTTCGACGGCGTGGAGAACGTGTCGTCGGCGTACGGCTTCCTGCTGGACGACCTGCTGTGCGCCACGATGGCCGAGACCCACGCCGAGAACGCCCACAAGATGTCGGCCTTCACCGGCTGGTACTTCGGCATCGAGCGCATCACCCAGGCCTGCCTGCGCAACTTCGGCGGTGGCAACCCGTCCACCCTGCGGAGCAGCATCTCCTACCACTGGCGCCCGATGCCCGTCGTCCTCATGTCGCAGGACGGCCGATCGGCGCAGTTGCAGACGAAGCTGTGGCAGCCCACGACGTCCAACTTCAGCGCCGGCATCATCCGCGGCGCCTACTACCACGACTCGTTCGTGGTGGAGAACGGCGTCTGGCAGCTGTGGAGCCTGACCGTCGACGAGCACTACTGGACCATGACCAACTGGACCGGTGGCTGGGCGGCCGCCAACCCGCGCGACCCCAACGCCCCCAACCCGCCGGGTGGCGCGTTGCTGCAGACCTACCCGCCGGACGTCACGATGGTCGAGGTCGGCGAACGCGAGGAGGGCTTCCAGGGCGGCATCGGCCGGTACGTCGCGTGGCCCGAGATCCACAAGATGTGGTTCGACTTCCGCAACCCGGTCAGCGGCCGCATCCCCGGATCGACGGTCACCGACAAGTCGATCAACTACTGGCCGCTCGGCTGCGTGCCGTGCGAGGCGCAACCGGCCTGGCAGTTCCCGAACAACGGCTACCAGCAGACGCCGACCGGGCCGACGTTCGTGACGGTGACGTCCGACGCGACGGACTGGGGTACGGCCGCGACCGCCACGGTCACCGTCACCGCCGGTCCCGACGAGCCGGTCAACGGCACCGTGGTGCTCAAGGAGGGCACCATCGTGCGCGGCTCGGCGACGCTGTCGGGCGGCAGCAACAGCGTGACCTTCACGCTGCCCGTCGGGCTGTCGGGTGGCAACCACACGATGACGGCCTACTTCGGCAACAGCGACCGCATCAACCCGGCGCAGAAGACCTTCACGGTCACGGTGAACCTGCCGGCGGCGTGGAGCGCGTCAGCTACCTACAACGCCGGCGACAAGGTCACCTACAACGGCACGGTGTACCAGGCGACCTGGTGGACCAAGAACCAGGTGCCGGGCAACCCCAACGGTCCGTGGCAGGAACTGGCCATGACCGAGGACGGCGTCGCGATCTGGACCGCGTCGCGCATCTTCGAGGCCGGGGACATCGTCACCCACGACGGCAAGACCTGGCGGGCCCGGTGGTGGACCCGCAACCAGGAGCCCGGCAACCCCAACGGCCCGTGGGAGGAGATCGCTTCGCCGCCGGACGGCAGCCCGGCCGCGTGGACCCCGACGACCGTCTACACCGCCGGTGACCGGGTCAGCCACGGCGGCCACGTCTACGAGGCCAAGTGGTGGACCCGCAACCAGGAGCCCGGCAACCCGAACGGCCCCTGGGCACTGATCAGCTGACACTCTTCCTCACCCCGTGCGGCCCCCGCGGAGGGGGAACCCCCGCCCCCCCCCGGGGGGGGCCCCGGGACGGGA
>JADGGF010000468.1 GCA_019690055.1 Micromonosporaceae bacterium | reverse complement strand
GCATCCCCCCGCCCGTCCGCTGACCCTCCTCCCCGGACCGCCTCTGGCCGAGACTTCTATATCGATACATTGAGAGCGTTAGCCATCGTCCGCGTGGTCGTGTACCACGTGATGGAGTTCGGCTGGCTCACCATCGTGTTCCCCGCCATGGGCGTCATGTTCGCCATCGGCGGTTCACTCACGGCGCGGTCGCTGACCGCCGGCGGCACACCGGATGGACGGGTCTCCCGCAGCACCACGACAGTCATGATCAGCCGCTTCCGGCGCCTCCTGCCGAGCGTGTGGGTCTTCGGCACAGTGGGCGTGATCGCCGTCCTGGGGCAGGGCTACAGCGTGAGCTCGCTTCGCGACCACCCCGGGTTGCTGTGGTGGATCTTCCCGCTCTCCGCTCCGGCCCAGTTGCCGAGCGATGTGGCGTGGGCGTTCACCGGGGGGTTGTGGTACCTCACGACGTACCTGTGGCTGGTGCTCCTCACCCCGCTGATGCTGCGCCTGTTCCGGTCGTGGCCGCACTGGACGCTCGGGGTGGTTGTCGCGCTGCCGGTGATACTCCATCTGGAGCTGCTCACGATCGGCGGCGCGTTTCACCCGCAGGCGTACGACCTGACCCAGTACGCCGCCTGCTGGCTGATCGGCATCGCCCACCGCGAGGGGTGGCTGGCCCGGGTGCCGGCGCTGCTGTTCTGGCCAGGTGTGGGCATGCCCGCCGTCGTCGTCGGGTGGTGGTTCGTCGCGACCGGACAGACGCTGAAGACGGTGGACCTGCACGAGATGCCCGTCGTGAACGCCCTGTGGTCGGCGGCCTTCGCGGCGGCCGTGCTGCGGCTCGGGTCACAGGAGCGCACCGCACGACTGGTCGCCCGGACGAGGTCCGTTCCCCTGGTCGGGTCGGCGGTGCGGGTGCTGAACGCGCGGGCGTTGACGATCTACCTCTGGCACCTGCCCTGCGTGCTGTTGGCGCATCGGCTGACGAACTTTGATTCCGCCACCGGCCCCTGGCTGTGGCCCAGCGTCATCGCCGTGGCGGGCACGGCCCTGGCCGTCGTCGCCGTCGGCTGGGTCGAGGACGTCGCCGCGCGTCGCCCGCTCACCGCGCCCTGGCGCCTCCCGGGCGTCCCCGCCATGCAGCGGCCAACGCGGGCGGCGACGCCGGCAAGAAATGAACCCTGATTCGGCGCTCGCTTCGCATCGACGCGGCGAGTCCTCCGGCGAGGTTTCGATAGCCACATCACGCCCCGGCCGACCGTCAGGCTTTCTTCACAATCGGGCTGTCATATCGGCATAGTCCTATCGATGGAGCATCGATCCGACTGCCCGGTCGGCCGACCGGACTGATTCGGCACGGCCTGTTCGCCGTCACTGCGGTCGCACAATACCCTTTCCGCCGCACCTCGGAATGTAAGAACGCCGTCATTACGTCCCGCTCCGACGGCAGGCGGTATATGGTTCACGTCATTGCTGAGCCGCCACTCGGAAATGCAGCCACGCACGCGGAAAGAAGGGGGAGAAATGAGCACCGGTACGCACGGAATGTCGCCTGCCGGCTGGTACCCCGACCCCCGGCACGCGGGCGTGGAACGCTACTTCGACGGGACGGTCTGGACCGCCCACGTCCGCCCCACCGCGCCGTCGCAACAGCACACGGCGTCGATGCCGCTCTCAGCCACCGCCCACGCTCAACCGGTTCCCGTTACGGTACCCATCGCGCCGGCGAGCGCCGCAGCCCCAGTGACTGCGCCGATCCCGACCGTCGTCGGCGACCCAGTGCGTCATGCGCCGAGCGGCACCTCACCGAAGAGTTTCCTGACAACCTGGGCCCTCAGCCTTCTGCTCGGGGTATTCGGCGCCGACCGCTTCTATCTCGGGAAGACCGGAACCGGCGTTTTGAAACTTGTCACGTTTGGCGGCTTCGGCGTCTGGTGGCTCACCGACCTCGTCATCACCCTGACCGGGAACGCGACCGACCGCCGGGGTTCCAGAGTCCGCGGCACAGAAAGGGAGCCGGCCGTCGCTTGGGCGCTGACCGGCGCATTCATTTTGGTCAGTCTCGTGATCAACGCCGTGTCGCCGGACAGCACCGGACCTCGGGAGGCGCTCCTCGCCCGACCAGCCGCGTCGACCGCACCGCCATCCACGCCGGCTCCATCCGAACAGGCCGCCTCGCCATCGACACCCGACCCGAGCCAGACGACACCGGCGCACCAGACTTCGACCGGTGGCGGCGGGACCGGCAACGGCGGCGGCGGTGGCGGCCAGCAAGGCGGCGGAGGAACCGGCCCCAGTGGTGCGACGGTCAGTCAGCAGCAGGCGATCGCCGCGGCTCGCAGCTACCTCAACGTTCTCCCCTTCTCCCGAAGCGGTCTCATCGACCAACTAGAGTTCGAGGGCTTCTCCACCGCCGACGCGACCTTCGCAGTCGACCAACTCGACGTTGACTGGAAAGAGCAAGCCGTCCGTATGGCCCGCAACTACCTCGACGTCCAAGCCTTCTCCCGGAGCGGCCTCATCCACCAACTAGAGTTCGAGGGCTTCTCCACCGCCGAGGCCACTTATGGCGTGGACCAGCTCGGCGTCGACTGGAAGGAGCAAGCGGCCAGGATGGCACGGACATACCTTGAAATCTTCTCGTTCTCGCGCGCAGAACTCCTCAGTCAGCTCGAGTTCGAGGGCTTCACGCGTGCCGAGGCCGAGTACGGCGTGGCGAGCGTCGGTCTCTGACGCCGTCTCTGAGAGAACGTCCTGAACCGGCCACCGCAGCTCTGCCCACATTGTTCCGCCCCCCAGATCGTCCGGATCGATAGTGGCAGGCACGCGACGCGATGCCGAGCACCACGCCGCCCCCGCAGCCGGCCCGGAGCCGGCGGTCGCCACCTCAGGTCCGTCCGGAGTGGACGAACAGGCGGCCAGGCCAAGCAACAGCACCAGCGCACCAGGACGCTTCATGGTTGATGATGCCTCAGGGCGTGATGACCGCGGACCAGACAAAGCCATCGGTCGAGCGGAAGAGCTGGCTGGCGTTCTCGGTCAGAGCGGTGTAGTACCGGCCATCGGGCTCAAGGCGAACCGAAGACACGGACGAAGGCAACCCCGCAAGCTCCAGCTGTGTATACCGGTCGGCGGTGGGAGCGACCGCCCAGAACCGCGGCCGCCCGCCGTCAGTGGTCTGGACGATGTGGGTGCCGTCCGCCGCGACGTACGACCAGGACGCTGGGCCGGCGAGGGCACTGGTGTCGAGACGGGTCCAGCCGTCACCGACGCTGCGGAAGACCTCGATCGATTCAGGACGGTCGACGAACATGGCGACCGCCGTCCCCTGCGCGTTGACGTCGACGTTTGGCATGACGCAGGAGCCGCGGTCGCAGGCAGGACGGTCGGTCAACGGGTGGACCGACCAGGTGGCACCACCGTCCACACTGGTCGCCACGGCGGGCCGGCGGGCGAGCGTGTCGACACCAATCATCCAGACCCGCGAGTCGACAACCTCCAGCACGTCGTAGGTCACGAATCCCGGCGGGTGATTGGCCAGCTGGACCAGGTTCTCGCCACGGGCGTCAACCGTCAACAGCCCACAGCTCCCGTCGCGCGGTCCGCAGATGAGCCCACCACCGGGCGGCACCGCCGCGGCCGATCCCGGGCGCTGAATGAGCGGGTGCCAGGTCCGCCCACCGTCCGTACTGGACACATACGTCGGCTCGCTCACGAGGATGCCGAGCAGCGTGCCGGACGGCAGCACCTGGAGCGGGACGATCTCGAGGCCGATCGCCCGGGTCGACCAGGTCCGGCCGCCGTCGTCCGAGCCGACCAGGTCATAGCGCGCCGTGAGGCACGAGGGGACGCAGGACGCGTACGCTAGATAGATATGCGTCGCGTCGGGCGCCCCGATCCACTGGATGACCGCCCCGTCGCCGGTCACGCCGGGGCGTGGGT
>JADGGF010000467.1 GCA_019690055.1 Micromonosporaceae bacterium | reverse complement strand
GGGCAGGCACTGTGGCACCGGCACCCGCGACGACGGCGCCGCAGGGCTGAAGGACAGCCGACATCGGAGAGCGGGGTCATTCGGCGTGCCAGGCCGGCACCGCGGTCGTGGACCGCTCACCGGTCTCGGTCGGATCCCCCGCAGTCAGGGCCCTCAGGAGGGTATGACAGTGACTACCGCGACCAAGGTTGCGATCAAGCCGCTCGAGGACCGCATCCTCGTCCAGGCAAGCGAGGCGGAGACCACTACGGCGTCGGGCCTGGTCATTCCGGACACCGCCAAGGAGAAGCCCCAGGAGGGCAAGGTCATCGCCGTGGGCCCCGGTCGGATTGACGACAAGGGCAACCGTGTGCCGATCGACGTGAAGGTCGGCGACACGGTCATCTTCTCCAAGTACGGCGGCACCGAGGTGAAGTACGGGGGCGAGGAGTACCTGGTGCTCTCCGCTCGCGACGTCCTCGCTGTGATCGAGAAGTAACCGAACATCGACCACGCCTGCACAGGCATTGACAAGCGTCGCCGCCCCGGACCTGGCTCGGCATGCCCTCGGCGCACGTGGCGCGGGGTGTCGGGCCGGCGCCCGGGGCGGTGACGTGTGAAGGGATCAGTACTTATGGCGAAGATCCTGAGCTTCTCGGACGAGGCCCGGCACCGCCTGGAGCACGGTGTCAACGCGCTCGCCGACGCGGTCAAGGTCACGCTCGGTCCGCGCGGCCGCAACGTCGTTCTCGACAAGAAGTTCGGTGCCCCGACGATCACCAACGATGGCGTCACCATCGCCAAGGAGATCGAGCTATCCAACCCCTACGAGAACCTGGGCGCCCAGTTGGTCAAGGAGGTCGCCACCAAGACCAACGACGTCGCCGGTGACGGCACCACCACCGCGACCGTGCTCGCCCAGGCCATGGTGCGCGAGGGCCTGCGTAACGTCGCGGCCGGAGCCGACCCGGTCGCGCTCAAGCGCGGCATCGACGCCGCGGCCGCCGCGGTCAGCGAGGCCCTGCTGGCCAAGGCCACGCCGGTGAAGACCCGGGACCACATCGCGCACGTCGCCACCATCTCCGCCCAGGACAAGGCGATCGGCGACATGATCGCCGACGCGATGGAGCGGGTCGGGCGCGACGGTGTGATCACGGTGGAGGACGGCTCGACCCTGACCACCGAGCTCGAGGTCACCGAGGGCATGCAGTTCGACAAGGGCTACCTGTCGCCCTACTTCGTCACCGACCCCGAGGCCGGCGAGGCCGTGCTGGAGGACGCGTACGTCCTCGTCACCCCGCAGAAGATCAGCGCGATCGAGGAGCTCCTGCCGCTGCTGGAGCAGGTGCTGCAGTCCGGCAAGCCGCTGTTGATCATCGCCGAGGACGTCGAGGGGCAGGCCCTGTCGACCCTGGTCGTCAACAGCATCCGCAAGACGCTGAAGGTGTGCGCGGTGAAGGCGCCCGGCTTCGGCGACCGGCGCAAGGCGATGCTGCAGGACATGGCCGTGCTCACCGGCGGCGAGCTGATCTCCACCGAGCTCGGCTACAAGCTCGACTCGGTCACCCTCGACCAGCTCGGTACGGCTCGGCGGGTCGTGGTGACCAAGGAGACCACCACCATCGTGGACGGTGGCGGTAAGAAGGCTGACATCCAGGCCCGGATGGAGCAGATCCGCAAGGAGATCGAAGCGGCTGACTCCGACTGGGACAAGGAGAAGCTCACCGAGCGCCTCGCGAAGCTCTCGGGCGGCGTCGCGGTCATCAAGGTCGGGGCGGCCACCGAGGTCGAGATGAAGGAGCGCAAGCACCGCATCGAGGACGCCATCTCGGCGACGAAGGCCGCCGTCGAGGAGGGCGTGATCCCGGGCGGCGGCGCCACCCTTACCCAGATCGCGTCCACCCTGGACAAGGGCCTGGGGCTGACGGGTGACGCCGCGACCGGCGTGACGATCGTGCGGAAGGCGCTCGACGAGCCGCTGCGGTGGATCGCGAACAACGCGGGCCTCGACGGCAACATCATCGTGGCCAAGGTACGCGACGCGAAGGCCGGCAAGGGCCTCAACGCCGCGACCGGCGAGATCGTCGACCTCGTCAAGAACGGGATCGTCGACCCGGTGAAGGTCACGCGCAGCGCGGTGGCGAACGCCGCCTCGATCGCGGGCCTGCTGCTCACCACCGAGTCGCTGGTCGTCGAGAAGCCGAAGCCGGCGGAGCCGGCGGCCGGCCATGGTCACGGTCACGGCCACCAGCACGGGCCCGGGTTCTGACCCGAGTCAGACGAACCCTACATCTAAGAACATCGACGAGCACCCCGGAGGATCTCCGGGGTGCTCGTGTCTGGCTGTCCACTGTGGCCTGGCGGGACGGGCGGTGGTTCCGTCGACTGGTCGGGGCTAGGCGGGGCGATCCTCCGATGGGCCGGATCCCGTAGGGTTCTCGGGCTCCGGGCCGGCCTTCGGGGTCGCCTCGCCCGCCGTGGCTGACGGGCTGGCCCCTGGCTCGGTCGCCTCGGTCGCCGCCGGATCCGGACCGGTGCCTCGCTCGGCCGGGCTGTCGGCCGTCGGGGTGCTCGCCAGGGCCCCGGGCTCGTCCGACCGTACGGCGACCGGTTCGTCCACGACGGTCAGTGCCCCCTGGCCCGCCCCGGCGGCCGCCCCGGCTCGGCGGCGGCGAAGCCACCACGCGCCTACGGTTCCGAGCGCGCCGATGGCGGTGACGCCGACCGTCATGGCGGCCAGCCCCCAGGCCGGACCGGCCGGCTGGGCACCGGCGGAGGCCGTGCTTGTCGTGGTCGGTTGGCGGCGCGGCGTGGGGATACCCGCGGCACCGTCCACAGTGGGCGTCACCGTCGGGGTCGGACTCGGGGCGACCGTCGGGAACTCCTCGGGCCGTTCGACCCTCGCCTGCTGGACGTACTCGTCACCCCCGCGCTCGCGTCCGCCGCCGGGCGGAGGCGGAGGCGGCGGCGCCGGTCGCTGGGTCGGCGCGGCCGTGGTCTGGCTGGCGGTGGGCGTCGCCGTCTGCCCCGGCGTCCCGGTCGGGCCACCGGTGGCGGTCGTGGTGGCCTCGCCGCCACCGGACGCCGGCCCGCTCGGCTCGCCGGTCGTCGGTTAGCCGGTCGTCGGCTCGCTGCTCGTCGGTTCGGTGGTCGGCGTCTGGGTCTGGGTGGGGGTCGGCTGCGCCGACGGCATCGACGAGGCGACCTGCTGCCGGATTCCCCCGAGCAGCGGATAGAGCGCGTGTCCCGGGCAGTCGGTGGCGTCCCAGTCACGGTGGCCGCTGATGGCGCGGACCGTCCGCTGGTTGCCGTTGACGGGGTTGTGGTAGTTGACCGTGGCCAATGGATCGATGCCTGTGGCCTCGGCCAGGTAGGCGAGGACCGTGACCAGTGCGTCCTGGGCGGCCTGGGTCGGCGGCGCGTCGTTCAGGTAGCCGAGGAGACAGACGCCGATGTTCCCGGTGTTGTACCCGAGCACATGCGCGCCCGTCACGACGTACCACCCGGTCGGGTCGAAGACCGGCCACTGGTCCGACCCGGAGTAACGGCCCTCGTAGACGACGCCGTCCGCATCGATGAGCAGGTGGTAGCCGATGTCTCCCCAGCCCTGGATGCCGCCCATGGACGCGGGGAGAGCCTGCTGTCGATAGATCGTGCGCACGGTCTCGGCCGGATCGGCGCTGGCGGCGAAGCCCGTGTGGTGCACGGTGATGGTCTGCGGGAGGTTCGGCTCGATCGGCCAGTCCTCGTGGCCCGGGTAGTACCGGTATGACTCGTCGGCGCCCCAGCCGGCCCGGGACAGGTACTGGACCGGGCACACCAGCCCGCCCGGCAGCGGCATGCCGAAGACGGCCCGCGGGCGAGCCTGACGGGGCGGGCTCGCGGCGGCCGCGGGCGCGGCGCCGAGGGCCGCCGTGCCGAGCGCCGCCGCCGTGCCCAGGAGCACCCCCC
>JADGGF010000466.1 GCA_019690055.1 Micromonosporaceae bacterium | reverse complement strand
CCGAACGGCCGCGGGGCGGGCGTCATCCCCGGGCCGGTCGTGCCGGCCACCACTCTACGCAGCAACTCCCACCCGTGCCCCGACCGGGCAGTGGGCGCGCGGGGACCCGCGCCGCACCGGCGGAGCGGCGGTGTGGCCGTCGGTGTCGGGGTGGCCGGCTCCGCTCGGACCGATCGACTTGCCCCGGGGGGCTAGGGTCGCCGGCATGCTGGAAGGGCTTGAGAGTATCGATTGGTCTCAGCTGGAGCACGCGTACGGACGGGCCGTCGACGTGCCGGACCAGATTCGTGCCCTCGCCTCGCGGGACCGCAAACGTCGGCAGTGGGCGATGGGGGAGCTCTACGGCAACATCTTCCACCAGGGCAGCCGCTACGAGGCGAGCGCGTACGCCGTGCCGTTCCTGCTGGAGCTCGTGCGCGAACCGACCACGCCCGACCGGGCGCGCGTGCTCGGCCTGCTGACCTCGCTCGCGATCGGGTTCGACGAGGCGTGGCTGCCCGACGGGTTCCCGGTGGCCCGGTTCCGCGAGGATGCCCGCGGCGGAGAGGAGATCCTCCGGTCGACGCCCCCGCTCGGCGACGGTGAGGGGCAGATCAAACACCGGTTCCTGTACTGGAACACACTCGACCGCGAGGCGCAGAACCGCGTGTACGCCTACATCGAGTTGGCGGCGTACGACGCGGTCCGGGCGGGCGTGCCGGTGTTCGTGGACATCCTGACCGCACCCGGCACCCCGGCGGCCGAACGGCTGGCGGCGGTATACGCGCTCGCCTGGTTCCCCGAGGAGGCGCATCTGAGCGTCCCGGCGTTGCTGCAGGCCGTGGCGGACCCGGAGCCCGCGGTGGCGGCGAGCGCGCTGGTCGCGTTGGGTCTGGTGGGCCGCGACGAGCAGGTCGGGGCGACCGCCGAGGCGGCGCTGGACGATCCGCGGGATGTCGTGCGGTGGGGCGCGGCGGTCGCCCTGGCCCGGCTGCGGGGGCCGGCGGCGGGCCCGCGGGTCAGTGAGCTGTTGCTGGCCTGGTCGGGCTCCGACGAGGACAGTCACGCGAAGATCCCGTATCTCGAGGGGGACCTGGCCGGGTACGCCGCGCTGGCGCTCGATCAGCTCGGGAGCGAGAACGACGAGGCGGCGTTCGAGGCGTTGCTGACCCGGCTCCCGTCGGTGTCCGGGCCCGAGGCGCTGACCGTGGTGGGCGAGGCCCTGCGGCGGGCCTTCCCGGGCGGCGCCGTCCCCGCCGGGCAGCCGTTCGCGTCGCTGGATGAGCGGCAGCGCCGGCTGCTGACCGCGCTCGCCGAGTCGCCGGGGACCTGGCGGCTGGGCGAGATGTCGTTCGGGAACTTCAGCCTGATGATGAGCGGCTACGGCCTGCCGAGCAGTCCGGAGGAGATGCGCCGCTACGTCGACGGGATGCCTTGACCGTTTCGTGAGGCATGGCGGGGTATATGCCCAATTGGGCGGCGGGGGTCAACGATGACCACCTACTGGCAGGTAGTTATTTCGATGGGTGCGACTTAGGCTGCCGGTACGACCTTCCGCCGTCTCGGCCGGCTACCTGCGACTGTCAACGCCGTCACCGGCTGACGCTCGTGGCGCGCTCGAGCTGCGTCGTCCAGCGAGGAGATCCCGGGGCAATCTGTGGGTGGGATTGGTGTTGTCAGAGCAGCACTAATCCCACCCGTTGTCGCGGTTGGTGATCAGCCGGCTGGGCTTGCCACGTGGAAGATGTCGGCGGGCAGGGGCCGGTGCAGCCGCCACGTGAAGCGCACTGGGCGTTCTCCGTGGTGCTCCACATAGGACATCGTGCCGGCGTAGAAGAATGCCGGGACCCCGAGTTGTCCGTCGGCGGCGGCCGACTCGCGCAGGAACAGGTGCACGGTTGAGCCGAGTTCCTCGTGGTGGATGTACCGCTGGGCTGTGGGTGCCTGTGCGGTCAGCGTGCTCTGGGACTCCCACTGGAACAGCTCGGGCGTGATGGCGCGGTCCGCGTACATCGTGGTCGGCGAGAAGTGAGCCTCGGTCTTGTTGAGCGTGACGAAGAACAGGTCGGCCTTCGCCTCCTTGACGTAGTACACGCCTTCCCGCAGGTGCTGAGCGACGCCGAAGGCGGCGAGCACCTCCTCGCGTCGGTAGCGCGCGTGGACGTGCAGCGGGACCGGCCCGTCAGGATTCAGCGGGTGTGTGATGCGCCGGATGCGCTGGTACAGCGCGTCGGCCAGCTCGGCCAACTCCTCTCGGCGGCTCGGGTGCGGGACGAGGTCGGGCTGCTCAGGTGAATCCGCGCTGGAGCGGCCAAACAAGGAGATGCGCAGCATGTCGCGGAGCCGCGTCTGCCGGGGGTCGTCCGTCGGCCCCAGCGTGCCGTCGGCGGCGACGACGTCGTGGAGGTGGCGTAGGCGCTCGGGATCGTCGATGTGGAGCAGGCGGGCGATGCGCCGGCCGAGGGCCTTGTCGTCCGGGCCCGGGGGTCGCTGGTCCAGCCCGGCGGCGCGGCGAAGCCCGGTCCAGCCGCCCTGGTCGGGTCGGTAGAGGTCGGCTAGCTCGATTCCCATCTCGTCGAGGAATCGTTCGAGGGTCGTGTCGGGACCGAGGCGTCGCAGCTCGGCGGCGTACCCGGACCAGTTGATCCGCAGGCTGCGGCGGACGTTCTCCAGCACCAGGCGCTCCGCCACCCGGTCGAGCTGGATGCTGCAGCCCGCCGGGAGGGTCGGGAATCCGTTCTGGATTTCGTCCTCGAGGCGCCGACGGCTGACGCCGGTGAGTGCCCGGAAGCGCAGGTCAAATCGGAACTCCGCGTGCTGGGCGCCGATGAAGTCGAGCACCGTGAGGCAGCTCTTGCCGTCGGCTCGGCGCAGACCGCGGCCGAGCTGCTGCAGGAACACGGTCGCGCTCTCGGTCGGTCGCAGGAAGAGCACCGTGTCGATGGCGGGGATGTCGACGCCCTCGTTGTAGAGGTCCACGGTGAACAGCACCTTGACGGAGCCGGCTTCAAGCGCACGGCGGGCGTCTCGCCGCTCCTGGGCGGACGCCTGCGCGGTCACGGCGAGGCTCGGGATGCCGGCCGCGGTGAACTTGGCGGCCATGAACTGAGCGTGGGCGATGCTGACGCAGAAGCCGACGGCCCGCATCGCTCCGACGTCCGCAACCTTTTCGGTGAGCGCAGCCAGGATCAGGCGTACGCGCGCATCGTTGCCCGTGTAGAGATTGCTCAGCTCGTTGGTGTCGTAGCCCTGGCCGCGACGAAACCGCAGGTGTTCCAGGCTCACGTCGTCGTGGATGCCGAAGTAGTGGAACGGGACCAGGATGTTGCGCTCCAGCGCCTCCCAGAGCCGGAGTTCGCTGGCGATGCGCCCGCCGAACCATCGCGTCACGTCCTGACCGTCGGCCCGCTCCGGTGTGGCGGTCAGTCCTAACAGGACCTTCGGGCGGAGCGAGTTGAGCAGTCTGGTGTACGTGGCCGCCGCCGCATGGTGAAACTCGTCGACGATCACCATGTCGAAGCGGGTGGGGTCGAGCTGGGTGTTGGCCAGCGACTGGACGGAGGCGAAGACGTGCTGCCACTCGGTCGGAACCTGCCCGCCGACCAGCAGCTCGCCGAACGTCCCGTCGCGCATCACCTGACGGAAGGTCGACTGGCTCTGGCGCAGGATCTCCTCGCGATGCGCCACGAAGAGCAGCGAGTCGACCTGCTGTTGCTGGTGCAGCCGCCGGTAGTCGAGGGCGGCGACTACCGTCTTGCCGGTGCCGGTGGCCATCACCACCAGGTTGTGCCACCGGTCGTGGACCGTCCGCTCGGCCTCGAGCTCGTCGAGGATCTCGGCTTGGAACCGCCATGGACTGACTTCGAGGGGCGCGATCTCGATGGTCTGGTCGAACGGGCCCCGCTGTTCGCGGGCCAGCGCCTGGTCGAGGCGGTCACCGTCGCGGGCTGGGTCGTACGGCTCGAAG